>CALGAA010000150.1 GCA_937952445.1 uncultured Bacteroidota bacterium
CCGCAAGGTGCACTACGAGGTCTTCGGCCCCGACCTCTGGCTCGGCCAGGCCTGAAAATGCGATACAATTTGGCCATTTCCACATCAGCAATATCTCGGTGTGATCCCCCCAAAGATATGCGGGGAGATAACATCAATCCCGATGCTGTAACCGTACAGTCAATCAGAAATTTTCTTCTATTCATGAATTATTCCATTAAAATTAGATACCGGTTTGTTTGGATAGTACAGATTCCCCATACTATCAGACAAGTTTGTTCACCTTACTATAGTGCTAAAAACTCCGCGTTCAGGACTTCGATAAGAAACTTATGGAACATCATAGCCTGGAGCATAGATGTCAACCAACCGTTTACACCCAAAGTCAAATACTAATTCAGATTTTGAAATCAGCTCTTAATATCCTGGATTCTGAACCAACAAATCATTAAGCTGGATTTCCTGAAAAGGAATGGGATACAGTAAGTCGTTCTCAGTGATCGTATAAGATTCCGGAAGTAAATAGCTGAACTTATCTTTCATCATGGCTCCAAATTCAGTCATCACAGGGATGAGCTGATTGGTTCGAATTAAATCATCGTACCTTTTATTTTCGAAAGCCAGTTCCAGCCTTCTCTCATTTGCAATGATCTGCCGCAAATTACTTTGATCTGAATCTTCAATATCGTGACTACTATCACCAAAACCACGCTGTCGAACCTGATTCAAATACCCCAATGCTTCTCCGCTTTGACCAGTTTCATTGTAACATTCAGCTAACATCAACAATACATCAGAATATCTATATAAAGGCCAGTTTTGATCTGTGCCCTGGCTTTTCTCAGGATAAGTAGGGAAATAGTATTTATTCGGAAAATATCGTACTTCCTGATCTTCCTTCGCCATGAAATTAACAATGCTTTGGTAACTTGTGTCAGAGGCCACGAAATCATCATCTACGTTCAGCTCACCCACAAATACTCCGATAGTAGCATCAAATCGCGTGTCCTGTTAATTATACAGATTAATCAGATCCTGAGTGGGGTAATTCCATCCTCCCTGAGAATTGTTGAAATCCGTTCCAAGGAGCGGGCCTGTATTGGGCATAACCGGGATAAAGTCATAAATAAATTCACTGCCCTGACCAGTAGTCCCGGATTGATACTGAATATCCCAGATTAGTTCCCGGTTGCCTTTATTACCAGGATCAAAGACGGATTTGAAATCCGGGACCAATTCATATCCCATGGTAGTTACAGATTCCAAAAGAGGAATCGCACTGGCAAAATCACTCCTCATCAAATGGACCCGCGCCAGTACTGTACTCGCAACTCCCTTATTGATCCGCCCAATATCCTGCGAACTAAAAGTAGGATTGGAGAGTAAATTGACAGCATCCTGTAAATCACTGATAATCTGATTGTATACTTCATCGACAGAGGCCCTTGCTTTATAAGCCTGGGAAGGCACCGTCACTTCCGAAAGAAACAAAGGTACTCCTCCGAATTTTTTCACGAGATCAAAATAGTAATGGGCCCGAAGTACTTTTGCTTCACCAATGATTCGATTCTTCCTTGAGTTGTCCGGAAAATCCACAGATTCTATTCTATCTAATGTGGTATTAACTCTGGATATTCCCACATAGGCAGTGGAATATCTTGTCAGTATAATTCCGTTATCCGTAGAAGTCACGTAGTTTGTCATGATTTCGGTATTGTTATTACCCCGATCCTTGGCGTAGTAGAAATATCGGGCGTTATCTGTCCTACATTCGTCCATCAGATAAGCGATATTAGCGATTCCTCGTAAGGGTTCATAAGCCCCTACCAATGCCTGCTCAAAATCGTCAGGTGTTTTGAAAAAGATATCCTCGTTCAAATTGCCTTCAGGGCTAAGGTTCAGAAAACTATCAGAACAAGAGCTGATTAGGTATGTCATGCATAAAATGGAAAATATATATTTAAGATTTTTCATGGCTAATTCATTTTTCGGTTAAAAATTGATATTCAATCCGATGGTAAATGTTCGTGGAATCGGATAAGCACTTCGAATTTGACCATAGCTGGTAATCGAATTATCTCTGGCCAAACTTGCCTCCGGGTTTTGTCCGGAAAATTTGGTCAGTGTCAGGAGATTCTGCACTCCTGCATACAACCGGGCCGACTTCACAAAAGCAAGTTGTGCCAGGTCTAAAGTGTAGCCAAGGGTGACATTCTTAAAGGATAAGAAACTACCATCCTCGATCCAGCCCGTATGAGGGATACGATAAAATTCGGTGGTTCCAGACAAGGTTCTGGGAACCTGACCATTACCAGGATTCTCAGGAGACCTCCATACATTCAGCATGTCCGCATGCATGTTGAAAACTCCATCAATATTGAACAAGTCCTCATCGAGCATATTAATCACTTCATTCCCATACTGACCACTGATGATCATATTGAAATCGAAATTTTTATAACTGAGGCTATTGGTGATTCCAAAAATAAAATCCGGATTGGGGTCTCCGATCAGGGTCCGGTCATCCGGGGTGATGCGACCATCGCCGTTTACATCTCGCATTTTAGAAGTTCCAATGGTAGAACCTTCTGTTTCCGCAATAGGAGAGTTCTCCACATCTGCCTGACTCGTATAGATGCCCTCGAAAATATAGCCATAAAACTGAGCGATAGGTTGCCCCGCTTCTGATCTATTATTTTGCCCATAGCGTCCATTGTTGCCAATAAATGGGGTGTTGGGCGGCAATTCCTCGATAATGTTTTTATTGAAGCTAATATTGAAATCCGTCGTCCAATACAATTCACCGGTTAGGTTTTGCGATGAAATCTGAAACTCATGACCCCATATTTTCAATTCACCGACGTTTGACTGTATCTGTGTAAATCCGGATGAATAGGGTAATGCCGTCGCAAATAGCATTCCTGAGGTCAGTTTTGTATAATAATCATAACTCAGAGAAAGTCTGTAATTGAAGAAGCTAACATCAAATCCGATATCGGTCTGATCGGTAACTTCCCATGTCAAATCTCTATTACCGAGGGTACTTATGGACAGGCCGGGGGTTACAGTTCCTCCATAAACATAATTGGTCCCCGTGATATTTGAAATTTGCTGGTAGTTTCCGATATTGAAATTACCGGTTTTCCCCCAGCTTGCGCGCAATTTCACGAATGGCAACCAATCCTTATCTGGAAAAAAGGATTCGTTACTCAAGATCCACCCGGCAGAAAAAGCGGGAAAATTCCCATATTTATTATCAGCTCCGAAGCGTGACGAGCCGTCCCTTCGCATACTTCCAGTGAAAAAATACTTTTGATCAAAATTATACATCAACCGACCAAATGCGGATGCCATTGACCATGCTTCATTATTGGTATTCCCTCTGGTAGTAGTTGCACCTGAAATCCAGATCACCTGATCACCCGGGAAATTGTTTCCATTCACTGTCCTGAAATTTCTTTCCCATTTCTGGGCACTGTACCCAGCAAGGAATTTCAATGAGTGGTTATCCAATTGCAAATCATACGTCAGTGTATTTTCGTTCATCCAGGAAAAGTAATTATCTGAAATATTACCTGCTGCATTACTTGCAGGACTTTTGGGAAGATTGGGATTGAACCCTGAAAAATAATTCGTTCCTCTGAAGTAATTCAGGTTTTGACTTCCCACATCTGCATTGAGACTGGATCTGAATATTAAGTTAGGCAAGAATTCGACTTCTCCATAAACATTAGCTAACATCCGAAACTGATTGTTATTTTCATCCCGGACCATTAATTGCTGTACAGGATTCGCTACACCCAGCATGCCGGGTGAACTAATATTCGAATTAAAGTTGCCTTCAGAATCATAAATTGGAACTAAAGGAGACGCAATCGCAGCAGTTCCAATAACTTGTCGGCTACCTTCCAATCCTCCACCAGCATTGTGTCTGATCTGATAGGAAGGAGCCAAATTAATCCCAAATTTTAAATAGTCATTTGGCCTATACTCATTGTTTGATCGCAAAGAGTATCTCCGGAAATCTGAATTTATTAACACACCCTTTTGATCCATAAAGGTCAGTGTGTTGGAAGAAGAAAATCTTTCGGTGCCCGATGTTAAACTAAGTGAATAACTCTGCTGTGGTGCAGTTCTTAGTATAGCGTCATACCAATCTGTACCTTTACCATATTGTTGTGGGTTGACATATTCTGATGGTACGGGATCCGTTCGTCCTTCGTATTTGATTTTATCCTCATAGAATCCTTTCATGAAGGTCGCAAATTCAGTGCCATTCATAATATTTGGTCTTCCTCTCTCGGGCACATTTTGTACTGCAGTATATATATTGAGCGATATATCTGTCTGGCCTTCTCTTGCCTTTTTGGTTGTAATCAGAATCACGCCATTCGATGCCCGAGACCCATACAATGCTGTCGCAGAAGCATCTTTTAATACCGAAATATTTTCAATATCATTTGGATCTAAGAAACTTATACCTCCAGTAGCCGAATTCGACCCAACGATGGGTTGACCATCCACAACAATCAGGGGCTGGAAGCCACCGGAAAATGATGCTGCTCCCCGAATCCGGTACTGCATACCCTCACCCGGCCGACCTGAATATTGGTTAATCTGTAACCCGGCTGCTTTACCTTGTAATTTTTGACCTAAAAGTGTGGAAGGCACATCTTTCACTTTGGAGGCATCCACCGTAGAAATGGAACCGGTCACCTCGGCTTTTGTATTGGTTCCATAACTAATAACAACTACTTCATTAAGTAATTGAGAATCCGAAATTAAAGTAATCGATAATTCCGTCCTTCCCGCTACGGGAACCTCTTGTGTTTGATAACCGATATAGGAAATGACCAGAACGGCATTTTCATCGATATCTTCTAATACAAATCGGCCTTCCAAATCAGTCGCAGTACCATGGGTGGTTTCTTTGACCAACACATTCACACCCACAAGTGGATTGCCTTCCTGATCAGTGATCCGCCCATTAACATTGAAAACCAGACGCTTTTGTTCGATAGTCTTTAAGTGATTGGGTTGGAGAGCTGGAAGTGGAGAGGTTTTGTGAATTTCTTTCGATTCCTCATTTCTTTTATTATCCACAATACCCTGAAAATGATCGATCATTTTCTTAAGAGATTCCACCCCTGCTTCTGTATCCCGATATACTGCTACATATCGTTGGTCAAAAATTCTGAATTTTAGCTCCGTCTGGCCAAAAACATGAGAAAGTGCATCATCTACATTTTTATATTTTTCAGATTCATACATCACCTTCACGCTGGCAACGAGGGTCCGGTCATAGCTAAAAAAGACATCGTATTCCTGGCCGATTTTTTGAAAGGCTACCTCCAGAAATACTTCATTTCCAGGCTCAGATGTGGCGGTCTGTCCCATTGGTAACTGGAAAAATAGAAACATGACCCAATACAAAATCATAGCCTTATCCTGCTGGATTTTACATAATCTTCGTAACTTCATGGTCGAGTTAGCAATTTAAATTGTTAATGAATTTGTTTAACGGTTCAGGTTGGCCCGTAGCTGGGCATTGATCGAAAATGCTTAGGTGTTTTCTAAAACCATACCCTCTGGTACAGGGTATGACTTTCAAATCTTATTGCATTGACTTCGTATACTATAATCCAATTTACTGGTCAACCTTGCCGTTTTTTACTCGTATCTTATTGTTTTGTTCTTCTATCAGTTTAATATTTAGAGTGACTTCCATTAGGTTTGTTACGGTTTCCCAGTTTTCGTATGGTAAACCAAAACTCACAGGTACCTCCATTAAAGTGGAATCGCTTACGATAAATTCCTTGCCATATATGTCCTCCAGACGGTTAAGCATCGATCCAAACAGGACATTCTCAAACACCAGCGTTCCTTCCTTCCATTCCGTAAATCGTTCGGGATTCTCAGTTTCCGCTCTGTGAAGATCACGGGTGCTTGCAGAAAAACTGACCATGTCTCCCGGTTTCATTATCACTTTTTCGAACACTTCCTCTTCCTTAGCTGAACCTTTATCCATAGTTGTAGAGGAGAATAAATCGAGTTGAACTGCCCCATGATCCAGGTACACCTCCGTTTTCCCTCTCCACGTCATGACATTAAAAGCTGTCCCCAACACATTGATTGTCAGGTCGGATGTCTTCACTTTAAAAGGCAAATGGTCTTGCGGGGCGTCGCTCTCTCCATCGACAACTTTCCCTTCAGAGTCCACCCGGGACACATTGAAAAACGCTTCTCCCGTCAATTCGGCTAAACGATATTTTGTCCCCGATGCATCCTGGGATAAATCGTGATGCCAGACGAGACTTGAATTTGCATTTAAAATCACTTCCGTGCCATCATCGAGTACAATTTCCCGGGTTTCACCGTACCCGGTTTCGTATATTTCAACCGAGGGTGTGCGAGGAATCAACCACCATGCAAAAGCTACGATCAGCAATACCGAAGCTGCTACTCCCCATTTCCACAGGGAAATCCGGGTGAGACGTGCAGTGTCATCGTGAGTCACCTTTTTCTCTTTTATGGCGTCCAGCTCTTGCATCAGTTGTTGCCACGACAATAGATGACCAAATTCTTCATTGCTGACCTGATTCCATTCACCTTCAAAAATTTGATCTATATACTCCGGGTTTTTCACCTCCTTAAACAAATCAAATAGCTCCTGGCCTTCGGCCGGCGTATGAGCATTTCGAACATATTTTCCAAGGAGGTAATTTACTCTTTCGATTTGTTTCACTATCTCTATTTATGACTCCGAATGAAATATTGACATTAAAAAGGCAATGTTCCGTATTAAAAAAGTTGGTATACAAGACGATCCAGCTTTTGAAATATACTAGCCAACTGCAAAAATTTTACAAAATTTGGTTTTTAGGCGAATAAATCGT
>CALGAA010000151.1 GCA_937952445.1 uncultured Bacteroidota bacterium
AAACAAAATATGAGATCCGTAGGATCGACCGATAGCTTACATAGTGATGAAGTGGGGTTCACGCGGCGTACGCAGCGAAATCGTGGCGAACGTTGCCTACCAGTACTATATTGTTGGTATCGATTGGTAGGTAAACGAGAAACAAAACCCACCCCCACGCGGCCCGCCAATTGCATTGGGGGCCAGGTTCCACCAACTTTGTTGGGGACACAGCGCGCCAACTTTTTTGAGGGACCATATAGTACTAAGTCCCTACGGTCCAAGTCGCGCCTTTGGTGACAGCTGATAAATGATAGCAAATAGCTCATTCCACGCAGCGTAGTCGTGGTGATATTAGCCTACCTATAGTGGCTTATAATTCTAAACTCTTCTCTTATCATTATAATAAAAATTACAAAAAAGGTAAATTAATGTTGATTTTTTCGTATTTTACCTGATCAAACAAATAGCGGTGAGATGAGGAGCTCAATGGGTTATGTCGTGGGTATCGTTCTGACCATCGGAGTAGGAGCCGTATTGCAATATTATTTCTGTTGCGGCCCATCCGCCGGGGGAGCGACCGTCAGTCTTCCGGTCGTCACATCGAGTGGGATGCCGTTCCACCTTCAGTTCCCCGATGGCGATTTCGAATACCACACGGAAGCTAATTTTGATTTTCCCTATTCTTCTTATTCTTTTTTGCTGCCATTGCCCAATCCGGTCGAATCGGGGATCGCGGAACTCAAAAATTTTCTGGAAGAAAATGAAGATGTTTCCTTGGTCATCTCCGGGTTTGGATATCCCTCAGAGAATAACCACTCTGCGTTTCCCACGTTGGGAGAAGCCCGGGCCAATTCCGTCAAAAGCGAGTTGATCGAACGAGGGATTCCCGGGAAGCAACTGTCCGTTCGGGGAGAAATAATGAACCAAAAATGGTCGGGCCAGGATTCGATTATCCGGGGACCCATCGCTTTTACCCTATTACCTCCTGAAGTAGAGGTGAATAACCCGGTTGTTCCGGAGGGCGAAAACGCCACACAGAATACCCTCGTTGAACCAACCAATTTTTCGGAATTCGTCCTCAATCTGCAGGAAAATCCTATGGTTTTGTATTTCGAAACGGGAAGTGCATACGTTAGCCTTAGCGCCGCGGAACGCGAAACCATTTCCCGACTCAACCAGTACCTTGACCAAAACAGCGACGCAAGAATCGTCGTTCACGGTCACACCGACAACGCCGGAAGCCCGGCTGTGAATACCCGACTAGCAATGGAACGGGCCGAGTTTCTCAAAGCATACCTCGTCCGCAATGGATTTCGTCCGGATCGCATCGAGACTGTATCGCACGGCCAAACCACACCGGTAGCGCCCAATGACACCCCGGAGGGAATGGCGAAAAACCGGAGAGCAGTACTAACTATTGATAATTAAAAAATGATGATGCGATGACATGGTGTTGGATAATTCCAGTGATAGTAGGTTTAATTTCCGCACTTTTGGGCTATTTACTCGGCCGGGCTGGAAAATCACGTGTGGTGGAGGAGTGGAGCGGAAAAGTCGAGGCCGCCAAAGAGGAAGTCGCCAATATGGCTCGTAAAGTAACCCTGCTGGAAATTGACCTGGCTAAGTCGAAAGAGTCGGAAACGGAAGCCCGGAAATCCTATGAGGAACTGATCGGTCGCTTCAATCTCCTGCAGCGGGAATGGGATCGAAACCGGACTGATATTCAGAATTTGAAGGAAGAGAACGCCATCCTTAAAAAACAATTAAAAGATGACCCACAAACCACCACGAAGGATACGGTGGGTGAACAGGTTAAAGCGTCCGATCAAATCGCTCCGCTTCGATCTGCTTCCGGATCGTTGTTCGATGCGGAACTGGCCCGGTCGTTGATGGGGTACCCGGTGGTGGAAAATGACCTGACCGTGATCGAAGGAATCGGTCCCAAAATTCGGGATTTGTTTCACGAACACGGGATTACCACCTGGCAACACCTGGCCCAAACCAGCGTCGATCGCTGCCGCGAAATCCTTCGCGCAGGGGGAGATCGATTCAATCAGCACGATCCGGGAACCTGGCCCCAACAGGCCGCTTTGGCAGAAAGGGGAGAATGGTCGCGCTTGAAAATGTGGCAGGACGAATTGACCGGAGGTAAATAGGAGGTGATGAATTAATTTGGTTTTGGTTCCGGGTTTAAAGGAGCCTTTTAATGGTTGCCCATTACCAAATGTGGCTATACGAATGGCATTGATGGCGTTTGTTCCTTCAATCTGACCGAAAGAATCGCGCGGAATTCTTCCATTATCTCTTTATTTGAGAACCAATACCAGGGAATTATTGTCCTATCGCGTCCAGAACTCTTTTACTTTCTCGGGCTTTTTCCTTCCATTTACCGGTTTTGTAATAAATAAAAGCGGTCGATGCGGCCAGTACGTTTGATATCGGAAATGCCCAGAATATCCCTTCTGATCCCAGTGAAGTATTATGGGATAAAATGTAGGCCAGTGGAAACCGAATGATCCACAGATTGAGTATGGAAATCAACATCGATGCGAGGGTAAAACCCGCGCCATTGAAAACGCCCGTCATCGATTGTTGCACGCCCATCAGGCCAAAGGAGGGCGCCATGATCCGGATAAACGTAGCCCCATCCCTGATCACTTTCGGATCGTTGGGGACGAAAAATGCCAGAATCTGCGGGGCAAAGATAAACATCAATACCCCGGCCGCCGATAAACTAAAAAACGCAATTGTGCTGCTCAGGTTTCCGGTTCTTTCCGCCCGTTGAATCTTCCCTGCTCCCACATTTTGCCCCACCAGAGTGGTGGTGGCGATCGACAAACCCAACGCCGGAATGATAATAAAACTCAATATCCGGGCCCCGACTCCATATGCTGCCACGACATCACTTCCAAAACTCGTGACCAGCATGACCATGACGGTCAGACCGGCAGCGCGGGTGCTTTGGTCCATGCTCGATGGAATCCCAATTTTAAATAACCGCCTGACGTACTCCAAATCGGGAAACATGTCCCGGATTCGGATATGGATGCCCTTTTTCCCGCGAAATAAAATAAGCAACCCAATGATGGCGGAAATTCCCTGAGTCAATACGCTCGCCCACGCGGCACCGGCTACCCCATATGCCGGGATCGGTCCAAAGCCAAAAATAAATAAAGGATCCAGCACCAGATTGAGAATAACCGTGCCGAGGACAATGTACATCGGCAACCAGACATGGCCGATCCCCCGCATGACCGACTGGAACGTGAAAAACATAAACAGAAATACAAATCCCAAGGAAGACACCTGGAAATATCGGATCGAATCCTCGAGGATCTCAGGACCTGCCCCCACCAGCGTCATCAACGGCCGGGCTGAAAAATATCCCAGGACGGACAGGCTCAACGATATCAACAAGATCACCAGTATGGATTGCGACGAACTGTAATCCACCAGGCGCTGATTGTTCATCCCTTTGGATTGCGAGACCAACACCGTGGTGCCCATTGTGATCCCGGTACCGACGGACAAAATGAGGAAAAAGACCGGGAAACTGAGGCTCACCGCTGCGACTGCTTCGGCACCAAGACGACCGAGCCAAAACGTGTCGATGAGCTGATACGCCGATTGCAAAACATTGGCCAAAATTATAGGGAATGCCAGGTGCAATAGATTTCTCCAAATGGATCCCCGGGTGTAATCTTTTCTTTTATGAACTGACAATACTGAATTAAAATTTAATATCGGAATGGTCCCTGAATGGTTTGGTACTAACTGCTTTTCTACTCAATTTGTTCAAAAGTTGGTTGGAATCATATCTAAATTGAATATCTTTAAAGGTGTGCTTCACCGCATAAGTTCTTTTGCCTGTACACGGCTCACTTTTCGTCAGACTGCAATAGTTGTGATGCCTGCCAACTCCGGTGATCGGGCACCTTTTACATGTCTGGCCCATAACCACCTGTGCGGGTGAACCTAAAGCCCGTGGACCGGCAAGCATTTCTCATTAAATCACCTCTGGATCGATGAAATACGGGGTTCCTACACAGAAATCAATATATACGATGGGCATGGCGGGCGTAACACCCCGGATTCCCACCGAATATTCCACTTTAAAATCGGAAGCTGAGAAGAAAATGTCTCCGCAGGGTTTTGCGTACGTGGCGGGTGGAGCCGGCAGGGAATCCACGATGAAAGCGAATCGAAGAGCGTTTGAAAATTACGGGTTGAAAGCAGGGATGATGAAATCCAGAACCGATGTGGATTTGAGCGTACAGTTGCTGGGCCAAACCTACCCTACGCCTCTCCTTCTCGCTCCGATCGGCGCCTTGGAGCTGGTTCATCCGCAGGCTGATCTGGCTGTGGCCCGGGCCAGTAAGACCCTGAATGTTCCCATGGTTTTTTCCAACCAGGCCTCCTTTACGATGGAAGTGTGCAGCGGCGATATGGGAAATTCCGCGAGGTGGTTCCAGTTGTACTGGAGCAAATCCGATGAGTTGGTCCAGAGTTTTGTCCGACGCGCAGAGGCCTGTGGCTGTACGGCCATCGTGGTTACACTCGATACGACCACCCTGGGATGGCGGCCCCGCGATCTCAATCTTGGTTATTTGCCCTTTCTCCGGGGGATGGGTTTGGCTCAGTACAGTTCTGATCCGGTTTTTGAACGGCTGGTGTTGGAAAAAATGAAATCCCCCGACGAGGGAACGCGTCCTCCGGTCAAATGGCAGACGATCCGCAATTTGATCGGGCTGTGCCGTCGGTATCCGGGGGGATTTTGGCCCAATCTGAGGTCGGGGCGGGCTTTGGCAGCGGTAAAAACGTTTGTCGATATTTATATGCGTCCGGAATTGCGATGGTCGGATCTGGACCGGTTGCGGGAGATGACCCATCTGCCCATTTTGGTCAAAGGCATTCAGACGTACGAAGATGCCCGCAAGGCATTTGATTCTGGTTCGACCGGGATTGTGGTCTCCAACCATGGAGGTCGACAGATCGATGGGGGAGTGGGTGCGCTGCATTGCCTGGCCGAAATCACCAACGGGGAACGCTTTCCTGGTCCGGTTATGTTTGACAGTGGGATACGCTCAGGTGCGGATATTATCAAAGCCATGGCATTGGGTGCGGATGCCGTGCTGATCGGTCGTCCCTGGGTATATGGTCTGGCGCTGGATGGGCAAAGGGGGGTCGAATCGGTCATCCTCCATTTGTTGTCCGAACTGGAGCTACAGATGTCCCTGATGGGCGTAGCTGCTCTGAAAGATCTCGATAGAGGCATGGTGGAAGTCGGTCGATAAAAGGTACCGGAGTGCGAAAATTCTTCGAATGCACCAGTGCACAAGTCAGTATATTCGTGACACATATGGGAATTTCAAGATTTGGAAGAAGATGATTCCGGTTACATGGCAATGCCCGGGCCACGGCTGATCTGATTTGGTCCAGGGGACAGAACGCACCACCATTTGATTTTTCCACACCAATTTCGCCCCATCGAGATCCCGGATTTTTCACCACAATCGGAATACCCTGGATATTCCGGGACTACGCCTCGATTTTCTCCTCCCTTCCCCATATAATCAAAATATTTTTTATCTTTAAACAGTATATGATGACGTTAGTACGCTTGTTTCTGACTTTGGGCGTGTTCTGCCTCGCTACGCACTCCGTACTGGCCACTCACAATCGGGCCGGCGAGATTACCTATGAACAGGTCGGTGACCTGACGATACGTATCACTATTACAACTTATACCAAAACGTCCAGCCACGTGGACCGGGATAGTCTGATCGTGTACTGGGGGGATGGGACGTCGGAAACCGTTGCACGGACCAATGGAAAAGGGGTGTCGCTGGGCAACGATATCAAGAAAAATATTTATGTGCGGGAGCACACCTATCCCGGCCGGGGAACCTATACCATCGGGATGACGGATCCCAACCGGATCGGGGGAATTCTCAATGTCAATTACCCCAACTCAATCCGGGTGAAATTTCACCTGGCGACCACGTTTACCTTCCTCAATCCTCAATTTCAAGGAGAAAACAATTCCGCTGTTTTGCTGCAGCCACCGATGGATGTCGGGTGTGTGGGCACCACTTTTGTGCACAATCCCAACGCGTACGATCCGGATGGGGATAGCCTGGCTTACGAATGGGTCGTGCCGCTGCAGGATGTGGGTTCTCCTGTCCCCAATTTTTTATTCCCCGATCAGATCGAGGCCGGACCCAACAACAAGATAACGCTGGATGAAGTAACGGGCGATATTGTCTGGGATTCGCCCCAGCGACGGGGGCAATATAACATTGCCATCCGGATCAAAGAATATCGTTCGGGGGTATTGATCAATTCGATCATCCGCGATATGCAAATCGAAATCACGGACTGCGACAACAACCCTCCGTCTGTGGACGTCGCCAACATGGTTTGTCCCACAGCCGGTGATTTGGTCGAACTTCCGGTTTTGGTGGACGATCCGGAGCGCGCCACCCAACTGGTTCGTCTGACCGCATTGGGGGGACCACTGAACCTGGACATCTCTCCGGCCATCGTCACCAGCGGCGAAGAATTTGAAGAGGTGCCCCGTACCGTGGATTTTATTTGGCAAACCCATTGCGAACACGTACGTGGTGCAGAATACACAATGGTATTCAAGGCGACGGATAATTATTTCTCCGATTCCGCCGGATTGGTCAACCTGAAGACCCTCAACATCGACATCGCCGGACCTCCGCCGGGTAATCCGGATGTCGAACGGCAGAACGGGCAAAACCTTATCACGTGGGAATCCGGATATTCCTGTGAGCAAAGCAGTAATTTCCAGGGCTATACCATCTGGCGAAGGCATGGCCGGATCACGGTTCCTGATGATATTTGTCTACCCAATTTGCACAATTACGGGTACGAGATTATAGGATTTGTCAGTGCAGATGGTAGCCATCAATTCCTGGATGATAACGTTCAAAATGGCGTCACCTATTGTTATCGGATTACGGCACGGTATGCTCATACCAGTTCAGCCGGTAATCCCTATAACATCATCGAAAGCAAACCCAGTGAGGAAATCTGCATCAAGATCGACCGGGATTTACCGCTGGTTTCCCGCGCATCCGTTGCGGAAACTGATCCATTCGCGGGTGTGGTGGAACTCTCATTTCTCAAACCGGAAATTAACGTGGATTCCTTACAACCGGATGGGCCGTATACCATGACGATGCATCATTCGACCTCATTGGACGGGACCTATACCCCGATACCCAATTCCACGGTACAAGCTCCCACAATCGATGCCTTTGACGAACAATACAGCTTCACCCACGAAGGACTGGACACCGAAAACACGCAGCATTTTTACAAAGTCAACCTCCGATCAGCCAGCAGGGAAATCGGATTTTCGTCCATCGGAACCACGATTTATCTCACCTCCAATCAAGGGAATAATCTCGTTCAGCTCAATTGGTCGTCCCTGACGCCCTGGACCAATTTTAATTACGTGGTGTACCAGCTGGAAAATGGCGAACCGGTCGAATTGACCCAAACCAACCGGAGTCAGTACGCGGATCGTGATGTGGAGAATGGCGTGGAGTATTGCTACCGCGTATTGGGAGAGGGCCATTTTCCGGGGATTAATTTCGACGATACCACCTACAATTTTTCACAAGATATCTGCGTAGTACCTGACGATCGGGTGCCCCCTTGTCAGCCGATTCTGACGGTTTCCAACAATTGTGACGAGATGGAGGATCAACTCCTTTTTACCAATTCACTGGAATATCTTCTCCCGGATACCTGCCAGGATTTGATCGAAGATCTCGATGTAATATTTTGGTTCCGTCCGTTTGGCGCCGACTCTTTTGTCAACATCACGGATGATCCAAATTTATTCATCATCAACGAATCCAACGCCAATCACAGCAGTAGCGAGGGTTTTGCAGGATGTTACCGGATTCAGATGGTCGATCAGTTTGGGAATATCGGCGTGTACAGCGATACGGTGTGCATCGATCCCTGCCCGGCGTACAAACTGCCCAACGTGTTTACACCCAACGCTGATGGCAGCAACGACATCTTTTATCCATTGCAGAGTGCTTTTATCGAAAGAGTCAATTTTGAAGCCTACAACCGGTGGGGGAATTTGGTGTTTCAAACCAACGATCCGGAAATTCGATGGGACGGACGGTCCCTCAACGGCGAGGAACTGGATCCCGCGACCTATACATACAAATGCGATCTGTTCCTGAACACAAGAGAGGGGGAATTGTTGTTCAATACGGTCAGCGGAACCATTGATCTGATCAGGTAGATGGGGAAACGCCAATTTGTATAGAAATAAAGATAATATGTTTACGGGTATAGTCGAAACCATGGGAGAGATTTTGAGGATGGAGGATATGGGGAAAAATAAGCAATTCATCATAGCATCTGGCCTGGTGCCTGAATTGCAAATCGATCAAAGCGTTAGCCACAATGGTGCATGTCTGACCATTGAAAAATTGTTCCCTGAGGCGCAGGCGTATCAGGTTTCAGCGATTCACGAAACCCTGTCAAAAACCACACTGGGGGATTGGAAAATCGGGGATCGGATCAATCTTGAACGCGCGATGACGCTCAATCAGCGACTTGACGGGCACATGGTTCAGGGCCATGTGGATCGTACCATACAGTGCCTGGACAAAGTGAATCTGGACGGAAGCACCAAATTTACTTTTGAACTGCCCGGAGCTGACCGGCATTTGATCATTCCGCAGGGGTCTATAACGCTGGATGGAATTAGTCTGACCGTAGCGGAAGTCACCAATGACACCATTTCGGTGGCCATCATTCCCTATACCTTTGAGCACACCAACGTTCAGGATTGGGAACCGGGCGTTCGGGTCAACGTCGAATACGACGTTTTTGCCAAATATCTGGTCCGGTACCGCGACTTGTATATGGAAGGGTTGATGAAAACGGCGCCTGATGAAGACGCCGGGGTGAACGCCTGATTTTTTACAGGGGCGCAGAATAGTCAGATGGGGAAAATGGAACGGATATTGGTTTACATCAAACAAACAATAGAGTTATGAATGTTCTGAAACCAGCCTTTTTTATCCTGATGCTACTGGGATTCATACAATGCACCAGTTCACCTGAAGATTCGGCTGTCACTACGGACCAACTGGTCTTTTCCACGGACAATGGGGGCCTTGTGTTACCAGCCGGCTTTAAGGCGGTTGTCGTGGCTGACAGCGTGGGTCAGGCCCGGCACATCGTGGTGAAGGACAACGGGGATATATACGTCGCGTTGCGTGGAGAAAAGAATGGTGGGGGAATTGCGGCGTTGCGCGACACCAATCGGGATGGCGTTGCTGATCAAATTGAGTATTTTGGAGAGACCGCCGGTACCGGAATTGGGATCTTTATGGACAATTTATATTTTAGTTCCAATACGGAGGTTTATCGGGTTCCTCTGGACGATCATCTGGTGCCGGAAGGCAAGGTCGAAACGGTGGTTTCAGGTTTTCCCGATCAGCGTTCCCACGCGGCCAAATCGTTCACCATCGATCGTCATGGAAATCTTTATGTAAACATTGGGGCGCCTTCCAATGCCTGTATGGAGGAGGCCAGAACCAAAGGGTCGGTTGGAATGTATCCCTGTCCACAGTTGGAATGGCAGGCCGGAATCTGGATGTTTGATGCCACGGAGAAAAACCAGGATCACCGGGAGAAGGGGTACCATTACGCCACCGGGATACGGAATGCGGTGGCGATCGACTGGAATCGGAATGCCGATGCTTTATACGTGGTTCAGCACGGCCGCGACCAATTAAACACGTTGTGGCCCGATTATTATACCGATGAAGACAACGCACAAACTCCATCCGAGGATTTTCTCCTCGTTCGGGATGGCTCCAATTTTGGATGGCCCTACACCTATTATGATGGCTTGAAAAACCAACGCATGGTGGCGCCAGAGTACGGTGGTGATGGAGTCGAGACAGCGGATCCCGATAAATACGATGCGCCGATTATGACATTTCCTGCGCACTGGGCTCCCAATGATTTGATTTTTTACAGCGGCAAGCAGTTTCCTGAGCGTTACCAAAATGGCGCTTTCATCGCCTTCCACGGAAGCTGGAATAGGGCTCCGGAACCTCAGGCAGGGTACAACATTGCATTTGTTCCGATGTCGGGCGAAAAACCAGCAGGCAACTATGAAATATTTGCGGATGGTTTTTCGGGGTTGGATTCCTTTACTTCCCCGTCCGATGCTGTTTCCCGTCCGATGGGTCTCGCAGTGGGGCCGGATGGTTCTCTGTACGTTTCCGATTCGGTAAAAGGAAAGATCTGGCGGATTGTGTATGTAGAATAGAATGGACGAGTGCGATGTTATTGGGTGAAGCGCGGAATCAGGATCGAGGTACACTGTGCTGTCGTGCCTTGGGAAGAGGGTAGAATGAATGAGTGCGGTGTTATTGGGCGTAGAGTTTAGCCGTGCTGTTATAGACCAGGCTTGATTTTGAGTGGGAGGAATTTAGAGGTTTGGGATTTGGGGGAGGGTGGTGGTTTCACGCCTGCCTACCAACAGGAAGCTCAATATTACTGGTAGGTAACGGACGCCACGATTACGCTGCGATCGCCACGTGACCCTACGTTGCTTTGGCCGCGTGCCTTTCGCTGCGATCGTTGCCTACCACACGAATAAAG
>CALGAA010000152.1 GCA_937952445.1 uncultured Bacteroidota bacterium
GTGATTAAGCCGATTTTTCAGTTTGACGCTTCACCGTCCAATTCTTGATTACCGCTCTGGAAATTCCGCTATTTCCAGGTCTCCTAACCAAATTTCAATCCGAAAAATTCATCGAATACCCCAGATTGAAGCCTGTCACTACCTTGTGATTGATGGTGTTGTACATGACCGCGATTTCCAATGGACCGATGAAGGTGTTGTAAGCGGCCGTGAGATTGAATCCGGCGACCGGTACGGAAACCTGATCGGGGACTTCCCGGTTGTTTTTTACAAAATCGTGCAATAAGCCACTGCTCCCTGCTGATATGGAGAATTTTGATGTGACATTAAAGGTCATCCCGATTTGGGCAGCTGCCGCGCTGGACGTCGACAGTCCATTGACCCGAAAACCCGGAAAAAGAATCTGGTTTCGAACCATCTGGTTGGTGCCTCCCACCATGAAGTTGTCTATGTATGGCATTTTATTTCCAAAATGGATACCCGCGTGAAGCTTCAGATACAACGTATGCCTGGATACAGGAACGTAATGCGCCGACCCATAGCGAAGGGATAAATAATCATCGTCCGAATATTCCAGCGATTGACCGGTGCCTTCTCCGCTTTCTGAAAAACTAAACCTCGGTGAGTGATTGTGAGTCCAACCTACTTCCAGGTTGATTTTATTTCCTCGATGGGGATTGAAAGCTTCGTCCTGGTTGTTGAATTTCATAATGAAATGCGAATTGAAAAATCGGTTGCTCGCTTTGGGTCTTTCCAGGGTTTGGATTTCCGGGTTATAGGTCAACCATTCCCATCTGGACCCAATGCCCAATTGGAAGGTTCGTGCCCAGAGTTTGGATAAATTCATTTCGCCGCTGATGTGGTGCTGCCGAAAAATACCCGTTTGGGCCAAAGATATATTGTAAAGATTGAGGTCGGTAAATTCGCCCGTAATAGAGGATTCCAGGATGAGACTCTTGGCTCCTCCGAAAAAGAACAAATTACGAGCCGCAATTTGTTGGTTTTCACCTATCGAAACCCCGATTGAAGAATTGGAAAATAAGCTGATTCCACCGCTCCTGGATAATCCCAGTTTGATGCCCAATCCCGTTTCTCCATTATACCCTAAACCAGCCTGAACATAGGTCTGATAATCCCGCTCAAAATTGAGATGAATGTTGACCGTACTGTCCGGATTGTCGTCAAAATCATAGGTTATTTTTTTGAAAATACCTGACGCAAGCGTATGCCTGATCCGATCGGATATTTCATCTATGCTGTACTCCCGATGAGGTTTGAGGTCGATCTGTGTTCTGAAAAAAGCAAGCGAAAGGGAATCCAGCCCTGTGGAAGTGATATCCCTTACGCGGTATTTCTCAGGACTTTTCCGACCGGGAGGTGCATATTCCGCTACGCCATAAATCCGATCCAGTGAATCCTTTAAATTTTTGAGAATCGGGTACATCTCTTTGCCCCGTTGGATTCCGATTTTCAATAAATCATCGGCCGATGAAAAACTCCCTGCATTGTAGGGTTCAATCGGGTAATCTACGAATATATCGGTCAGATCCAACTGTTCACGGTAATCCCTTTTCTCCGAATAAAACGCAATTTGAGAAATCAATTCCATCGGATTGGTGATGTCTTCGTTGGTCAATTGTTGGTCGGTGACCGAACTACCTATCGTGATATCAGCACCCATATCGATCACCTCCGAGACCGGAAAATTACGCACCAGTCCCCCATCAATGAAGTATTCATCCCCCAGATTGACCGAGGTAAACACGGAAGGTATCGCCATACTGGCACGAATGGCTTTGACCAGGTTTCCTTCGTTGAGTATGACGGCTTCTCCATTGTTCAATTGAGTCACCACACAGCGAAAAGGTCTGGGTAATTCTTCAAACTGAACCACACGGTTGTAATCCGAAAAGTGATGACTTAGCCACAGCCACAACTCATTGGATTCCAATACCCCCGTTCCGAGGTGTAGTTTTTTATTGACCAGCGGGACCTTGATAAATTGCCGGCTGTCCTCCTTGTAAGGTAGGAGAAGTTGTTCATATTCCAATCTATCCGTTAAGATCCGATTCCATTGCATTTCACGGGCCAGATCGGCAATTTCATTTCCACTGTATCCCACCGCGTACAGACCGCCGACGATTGCGCCAATACTGGTACCGGAAATATAATCCACGTTAATACCCGCCGAATCAATCGCCTTCAGCAAACCGATATGAGCCAGGCCTTTGGCCCCTCCACCACTCAGCGTCAATCCGATTTTGGGTCTGGCAGATTCTTGTTGCCCCATCCCGATTACCGGTACAAGGACAAGAACCATAAAGCAAATGGATCGTAAAATATTTTTCATTCGAAAAAATAAAATGGTCGCATCTGTGCAGAATGCGCTTCACCAAAAAATACAACAAATTAAAAAATATTTACCGCTTTACCTCTCTCAAAACCCAATTTATTATTTGCCAGACCAGAATTCGTTGTAAAGGCTAAGATTCTGGGTCTGTTTTAGTTAAAAATCACAAAATCAAGGGCTTGTATACTGTGAATTTCTTCAGAAAAATGGATTTGAGAAAAGGTGTCACGGTCCATCTCATTCTCCGTTAATTTGATTAACTCGATCAGAATTTCGATATTGTCGTTGTGAAATCAAATAAGAATGCTTTTGTCAGAATCTGAAAAAGACCAAATGAATATAGTATGCCTTAGTGGATCCAAATTTGGAATGACGACCAGAATTGCGTTGGACCAGGTTCTGTCGCTGATCGCCGGAAAATATCCACAGCATCGGACAACATTGCTGGATCTGGCGGATTACGATGTAGAATTTAGCGATGGGAGGCACTATTTGGATTATGAAGGAGATACTGGGTACGTAGCCAAAACGATCATGGAGGCTGATGCCATTATCATAGGCACACCGATCTTTCAGGCCTCTATTCCCGGGACGCTTAAAAATGTATTTGACCTCCTCCCTTTCAACGCCTTTCAAAACCGGGTGGTCGGCATCATTGCCCTGGCAGGTTCTGCACGTCATTATTTGGTCGTAGAGCATCACCTAAAATCGATCCTCAGCTATATGAAGGCCTATCTGGTGCGGCAATATGTTTTTATCGAAGATGTGGATTTTGATGATCAAAAGACGATTATTAACCCCGATATCCATGCCAGAATCGAAAGACTTGTTCACGAAACGGTTTTAACGATGGAAGTGTACAATAGAATGAAATCCGGCAGGACTTTATGATAGTAGTCGCCTCATGAGAAGCCATGAGGGAGGAAGATCAAGTGGAACTATATCCGTCGAAGGAACTTAGTGACTGATATTTGGAAAAGTCCGCCTTGTGGTGGCTTATTCGTTTGGGCGAATTTCCGCAACACTTTATTCGCGTTTGGGCGTGAACCAGGTCTGGATAGCGGCCCAATGTCGTCTTAATAGGATGTAACCAGGAATTCCAATTTCGACGGGATGCCTGGAAGGATTTACAGTTTCTATTCACTGCGGTGTTTTTTCCAAACTGTTTGGAAAGTAGTCAACGAAAACCACAAACAGGGTACCTCCGCTAATAGAAGGTGATGGCTATAATCCAGAAAGTTCGAATTTTTTCGGAAGAGATCGTTATCTTACATCGCCTGAACAACCAGCGTATCAGACCATGTCACGTATTTAGGAAGCCGGAAAGGCTTTGGGATATCGGCTCAGAATGCTGGATTTTAATCGTCAGTAGATATCTAAAGGGTTTGTGTGTTAAATGCAGGAACTGCACCCATATACCGGGATGCCTACGTGGCGGTGAATGGAGTACGAAGTGCAGAGAGTCGAAAGGGTTGGCGCCGGGTAAATCAAGGGGCGACGAAGTGGCAGCCGGTGGTGATCATCCATCCCTGGAAATTCAAAGTGACCATTTGGTCGAAGGCCAGGAGATCGAATTTGAAGCGAATATAAAATCGAATTAATTAACTAAACATCTAAAACAGGGAAACGGAATATGAGCACTGGGGTAAAAAGTACGGACCGGATCATGTCGATCGATGCGTTACGCGGATTTGATATGTTGTGCATCATTTTATTAGATCATTTCTTCCGAAATCTACATCGGGGCCTGGACACGCCGGTAACCGGATTTTTGGCCAACCAGTTTACGCATCCGGAATGGTATGGATTTCATTTTTACGATATCGTGATGCCGTTGTTTTTATTTGTCGTAGGGGCTGTGATTCCGTATTCGCTATCCCGGATCCGGAAGGAAAGCCAGGAATTGCGACCGGTGTACATCCGGCTCGCCCGACGATTTGTATTATTGTTCATTTTGGGCTGGATCGTTCAGGGTAATTTACTCGATTTGAATTCCGAAACCTTTGCGATTTTCAGCAATACACTCCAGGCGATCGCGGTGGGCTATGTGGTTTCTTCGCTGGCTTATATCCATCTGTCCCAAACGGGGCGGTACATCCTTTTCGCAGCGTGTCTGGTGTTGTACGCCCTGATTTTAACCGTACCCAATGTGCCAGGCATGGGCCGAAGTGAAATTTTACCCGACCGGAGCTTTGCGATTTATTTTGACCGATTGGTGATGGGTGGCTGGGATGATGGAACGCAATACAGTTGGTTGTTGACGGGGTTGGGCTTTGCCGCCACCACGTTATCCGGACTGTTTGCAGGTGAAATCATTAAAAGTACGATGGCCAGGCCCAAAGTAGCGCGGACACTGCTTTTGTGTGGAATAGCGGGGATCGTACTGGGTCTGGTGTGGGGCATCTGGCATCCCATCGTCAAAAAACTTTGGACATCCTCATTCGTGTTGTTTTCATCGGGGATTTGTTTCCTGTTATTGGCTGGCTTTTATTGGGTCATCGATGTAAAGGGATATAAAAAATGGGCATTCGGGCTCAAGGTGATTGGGATGAATGCGATCACAGCCTATGTTTTATCGCATGTCATCAACTTTCCCCGCATAGCAACAGAAGTGGTGTACGGGCTGGAGCAGTATATGCCGTCGCTGTATCCGGCCATTACTTCGTTAGCCGGATTCGGGCTGTTGTATGCTTTGCTGTGGTTTATGTACCGCAACAATACATTCGTTCGGGTATAATTTTTGGTCGTTGGATGGGGTGGGGAAAATCCCTGCATAGAAAGATAGAAAATCGAGTTGCAACTTCGATCAAAATGACGTTAATTTTGATCCTATACCAAATTCTGTTACATTGCAGGTGAATATCTACGATCTAAGTTACGATAAACATGGATAGGAGAAAGTTTTTCAAGGATACTACCCTGACGGGAGCAGGTGCCCTGTTTGCGCAACGGATTTGGTCACACCCATCACAGGAAGAGGAAATATCAGAGCCGGTAAATTTGATGGAAGAGGTCCGAAAGTACCGAAAAATAGATTGCCATGCCCACGTATATTTCACGGATGATAGCCCGGAAACTCAGTTGGAATATGCAGAGCGGCTTCACATTGACCGCCTCGTGATTTCGAGGAATCTGAATCCGCATACCGAAGGAACCCCGGAGGAGTTTCGGAAGAACAATGATCTGGTTATTGAGTGTATGAAAGCTTATCCTGACCGCTTGCTGGGCACCATGGTGCTCAATCCTAAATATCAAAAGGAGGCGCTTGATGAGATCGATCGGTGTGTGGACGCTGGAATGGTAGGCGCAGGAGAACTATATAACCAAATCAAAATAAACGATCCGCTGTATTACCCGATTATAGAGAAATTGATCGATTACAATATGTTGATCCATATGCATACGGCAATCGGACATTCCCGGGTGAAGCTTCACCCCCGCGAACCCAAAAACATTTCCCTTCCGGAGGAATTCGTCGAAATAGCCGCCCGCTACCCGGAGGCCATGTTTATGTTTGCCCATATCGGGGGTGGAATTGACTGGGAATACGCGTGCAAAACCTTACAGCATTCTCCGAACGTGTACGTTGACGTTTCAGGGAGTAACAACGCCGGGGGTATGATCGATTTTGCGATGAAATACATTGGTGAGGACCGATTGCTTTTTGGATGTGACAATAGTTATTACCAGGGGGTAGGCCGGATGTTTTCGGCCAAACTGACCGAAACCCAACGGCGCAAGATATTTTTTGACAACTACAATAATATTTTACGGAAATCTGGCAACCATGTTGATTGATAGCAATGCATACATCGGCCATTGGCCATTCCGAAAATTTGAATATAACAATCCGGATGCACTTCTCGGGAGGATGAAGGAATTTGGCACAGACCTGACCATTATCAGTAATCTAAATGGCGTTTTTTATAAAAACACCCAAAGCGCGAATGAAGAATTGCACGAGGTTTTGCAACAGCAACGCCGTTATCGCAATTCCTTTATCCCCTTCGCAGTGATCAATCCGATTTACGGGGGATGGAAGCAGGATTTTAAAACCTGTATCGGCGAATGGGGAATGAAAGGGGTGCGTTTGTATCCCAAATACCATTTTTACGAACTTACACATCCCCACTGCATTGAATTGACTAAAATGTGCCGGGACCAGGATGTTCCTGTGGTTTTGTCCTTGCGGATGGTCGATAGCCGAACCAGTTCGTGGCTCGATATCGAAACAGAATGGGCCCTTAAAGATGTGGTCCCCTTAATCAAAGCAGTTCCTGACGCCAAATATATCATTACAAATGTGGCCAACAGTACCCATTTGGCGGGCGATGACCTACAAGTGTTCCGGGACGCCGATTTGTTGATGGACACCTCAGGACGGGCACTTTCCAATCTTCCGGCATTGCTATCCACCTTTGGACCAGATAAGTTTTGTTTTGGGACCCAGGCTCCATTGCTGGATTATGCGAGTGGTTTACTTCGCATCGAAGCCCTACGGGATGAGGAGGCTGATGAACGAACGAAAGAACAATTGAAAGCTGGAAACATTCAAAGGATGCTCAAATTATGACAATACAGTAAGTGTAAATAAAAAAATGAATGTTATGGGACGTAGTGAGTTAAATCGCAGACGATTTTTAAAAATGAATACAGTGTTGGGAGTTGGTGCCAGTTATGCCCTTCATCAATCGCCGGTACAGGCCTTTGAATTTCTGAACAAGGTCAATCAACAACCGGCTATTCTCGGGGGAAATCCGGCAGTGAACCACGATTGGCCGAGTTGGCCGATTTGGAAACCGGAAACCGATGAAAAACGATTGTTGGAAGTCATGCGAAGCGGCGTGTGGTCCCGAAGAAATGTAACGCTTGAATTTGAGAAAAAATGGGCGGAGATCATCGGAAGTAAACGATGCCTGGCCCTGGTCAACGGGACGAACGCCTTGAATACATCATTTGCCAACCTGGACATAGGCTGGGGAGACGAGGTGATTACGACGCCGTATTCGTTTATCGCGTCGACCGCCAGCATATTGTTCAACGGGGCCATTCCGGTATTTGCTGACGTAGATCCCAAAACGTTCCAGATCGATCCGGCGAAAATCGAGGAAAAAATTACGGAGCGAACCCGGGCTATCCTGCCTGTCCACATTCTGGGTTTGCCGTGTGATATGGACGCCATCATGGATATCGCCAAACGGCACAACCTACTGGTAGTCGAAGACGCTTGTCAGGCGTGGCTGGCTGAGTATGATGGTAAAAAGGCCGGAACTTTCGGTGATGCCGGATGCTTTAGTTTTCAGAATTCGAAAAACATTCCGATCGGGGAAGGCGGGGCCATCGTGTCTGACGACGATGAATTTATGGATCGATGCTACGCTTACCACAACTATGGTATGCCTTATGGATCGGTAAAAAGCGATAAGGGTGGTGGCGCAGTAATCAGTGGGACCAAATTGCGGATTACGGAATATCAATGTGCGATTGGGTTGGCACAACTGGAGCGGCTGGAAGAACAAACCGATGAGCGGTCGGAAAATGCCCGGTACCTGAGTGAACGAATCGGTACAATTCCTGGAATAACGCCTTACGAAATGTATCCGAAAGTGACCCGGGCATCCTTCCATTTATTCCCATTCCGGTATAATAAAGAAGAGTTTAAAGGGTTGCCCCGATCTAAGTTTTTATCAGCTCTGTCGGCCGAAGGGGTTCCATGTTCTTCCGGATATATTCCGCTCAATAAAATGCCTTATCTGGAGAATACGTTCAATTCACGGAAATTCAGGAAATTTTACAGCGAAGATGAGTTGAATTATGCCCGATATAGCGAAGAGAATCATTGCCCCAACAGTGACCGATTGTGTTACGAGGAAGCTGTGTGGATTCCTCAGTACGTGTTGTTGGGATCCCGGCGGGACATGGATTCCATCCATTTGGCAATCGATAAAATTCAGAAAAACGCGGATAAATTAAATTAAGACAGAATTTTGTCCGGGCCTACGGTCGGTTGTCCCTTACTTTAAAAACGGGGGTATAGTTTTCACCGCAAAGGCTCAGAGAGGGCAGCGCTTTCACTTTGCCATCTGGGGATTATTCTCGTCATCTTTGCGACTTTGCGGTTCTCCTTCCGTTTGAAATTGGGGGCTATTTTTTCAACGCAGGTGCAGAGAACGTAGCACTTTCACCTTGCCATCTGGGGATTATCCTCGTCATCTTTGCGACCTTTGCGACTTTGCGGTTTTCCTTTCCTTTGAAATTGGCGGCTATTTTTTTCACCGCAGGTGCAGAGAACGCAGCACTTTCACCTTGCCATCTGGGGATTATCCTCGTCATCTTTGCGACCTTTGCG
>CALGAA010000153.1 GCA_937952445.1 uncultured Bacteroidota bacterium
ACCGAGGTTCTGCTGAAGCTCATCGAAAATATCAAAAACGAGAATCAATTTACTCTGGAAGAAGCCGTCAGAGCAGCGCTCAAATGGGTGGTGGGGACCTACGTGATCGTATTGATCGATGAAGATCACCCCAATACCATCGTAGCCGCCCGAAAAGGGAGTCCGCTGGTCGTAGGGATTGGAGATAATGAATACTTCATGGCCTCGGATCCCTTGCCTATGGCAGAATATACCAGAGAAGTGGTGTATATCCATGATTATGAAATCGTCATTATCGAGGATGGAGAACTGATCCTGAAAAATCTGGGGAATGAACGCCAGACGCCTCTGATCGAAAAACTGGATCTGGAAATCGCAGCCATCGAGAAGGGGGGATACGATCATTTTATGTTGAAGGAGATTTACGAACAACCGGATACCATACGCAATTGTTTTCGGGGAAGAATCAGTCCGAATTCCACCCGGATCCAGTTGAGAGGAGTGGAAGATCACCTCGATAAATTTATCAATGCCGACCGTTTTCTGATCATTGGCTGCGGAACTTCCTGGCACGCCGGTTTATTTGCAGAATACCTCATCGAGGAATTGTGCCGCGTCCCGGTGGAAGTGGATTATGCCTCGGAATTCCGGTACCGCAATCCCATCATCCGCCCGGGTGATGTCGTCGTGGCAATATCCCAGAGTGGTGAGACAGCGGATACCATCGTCGCTTTGGAGAAAGCCCGGGAACAGGATGCGTTTTTATTTGGGATCGTGAACGTGGTGGGCTCTTCCATCGCCCGGTTGTCACACGCCGGTGCCTACACCCATTCCGGGCCCGAAATCGGAGTGGCCAGTACCAAGGCTTTTACAGGACAATTGGCTATGATTTATATGATTGCACTAAAATTGGGATGGGCAAAAAAGACTATTTCTCAGGAAAAATATCAGGCCCTGCTCGCCGATCTGCTCAGCGTGCCTCAATATATTGAACACATCCTTGAGGACCAGTTGGAACCAGTTCTCCGGATCGCGGAGAAATACCATAATTCACAAAATGCCTTATATCTCGGGCGGGGCTTACAATTCCCTATAGCCCTCGAGGGCGCATTGAAGCTGAAAGAAATTTCGTACATCCACGCGGAAGGGTATCCGGCAGCGGAAATGAAGCACGGGCCCATCGCCCTGGTGGATGATGGTGTGCCCGTGATTTTTATCGCGCTAAAGAATGACGAATGCTACGAAAAAATCATCAGCAATATCCAGGAAATCAAAGCCCGGAAGGGGAGGGTGCTGGGAGTGATTTCAAAGGGAGACTCTCGTGCCATTGAATTGTTGGACGATTACATGGAAATTCCGGAATGTGATCCGCTGATCAGTCCATTACTTACTGTGATTCCCTTGCAATTGTTGGCGTATTATATGGGGGTCAAGAAAGGCATTGATGTAGATAAACCCCGAAACCTCGCGAAATCAGTCACCGTAGAATAAATGTATTATGATGAATGGAGTTACCAAAAAACCATTGGAACAGTTAGGATATGGATTTACCCGGCATCAACAACAAAATGGGAACCGGGATGAATACCATATTCGAAATCAACAAAATCCCAAAGCAATAACGTACCGCAATCTGACTGCAAAAGAAATTGAGGTGTTGGTTCGTAATCGGAATCTCTCTGATGACTGGAATCAAATCCGGGTTTCCGACGTATTCAATCCCAATCTGATCTATAATTGCAAATTTTTTGGGCTGATCCGGATCGGGAGGTTGGAACCTTTTGCCCTTGAACATCACAATCTACAGGTTCCGGTAGGATTGTACAACAGTACCATCATCAGTTGTGATTTTGGCGACAATGTGGTGGTCGATAATGTGAATTATCTGTCGCACTATATCGTGGGGGACGAGGTGATGTTGGTCAATATCAACGAAATGGTGACTACCCCCACCGCCAAATTTGGAAACGGTATGCTCAAAAAAGGGGAGGATCCTTCAAGGCGTATTGAAATTGAACTGTGTAATGAAAACGGCGGCCGGAAAATCATTCCATTCGAGGGCATTTTGCCTGGTGACGCCTATCTGTGGTCCCGCGACCGGGCGGATGAAAAACTTCAAGAAAAGTATTTGGAATTTACGGAAGCACGGTTTGATACCAGAGCTGGATACTATGGTACCATCGGATCATCCACGGTGATCAAAAACACTAAAATGATCAAAGATGTGCGCATCGGGGAGGGCGTCTATATCAAAGGAGCGAACAAAATCAAAAATATTACCATCCAATCCTCGCTGGAAGCACCCACGCAGATCGGTGAGGGTTGTGAGCTGGTCAACGGCATCATCGGGGAGGGGTGCCGCATTTTCTATGGCGTGAAAGCGGTGCGGTTTATCATGGCTTCCCATTCCCAGTTGAAATACGGCGCCCGGCTGATCAATTCCTTCCTGGGCAACAACTCGACGATATCGTGCTGTGAGGTGCTCAATTCACTGATCTTTCCCGGTCACGAGCAGCATCACAACAATTCGTTTCTGTGTGCTTCGCTGTTGATGGGCCAAAGTAACATGGCGGCCGGGGCGACGATCGGGTCCAATCACAATTCCCGCAGCGCGGACGGCGAACTGGTGGCTGGACGGGGGTTCTGGCCAGGCCTCTGCGTCAGTCTAAAGCACAATTCCAAACTGGCGTCCTTCGTCCTGCTGGCCAAAGGGGATTATCCGGCTGAGCTCAATATGACCATCCCCTTTTCACTGGTGGCCAATGATGTGCAAAACAATCAATTGGTGGTCATGCCTGCGTATTGGTTTTTGCACAATATGTATGCGTTGATGCGCAATTGCCGGAAATCGGTTAAAAGGGATCAGCGGCTGGAGAAGAAACAGCATTTGCACTACGGATTTCTCGAACCCGACACGGTATATGAACTGGTTCAGGCTATCCGGGATTTTGAGACGTGGACGGGGCAAAAGTTTTTCGATTTAAACGAACCGCAGGAAACGGTTCGGGAAACGGGGAAGAGAATACTGACTTCCAGGAAGGACCTCCTTGATGATCAGGACGTGGTGGCGAATGGTTTGGAAAATAGTGACCGGCCTGTGGTGATCCGAAAAATTGTGGAAGCCTATGACATTTTCAGGCGTTTGATCCGGTACAACCTGGCCATTTCCCTAATTGGGGCATCTGAAGGCGATCTGGAGAATTTGGATTCCCTTGTTGAGGGAATGGAACCAGATTCTGAATTTGAACCGTGGGAGAACGTCGGAGGTCAGCTTATCCCCTTGTCAGCGCTGAACGATCTGAAATCAGCGATCAAATCAGGGGAAATAAATAGCTGGGAAGACATCCATACTTTTTATCTCGAAGTGGAGAGGAGTTACAACCAGAATCGACTCAAACAGGCGATAGCGGCATTTCGGGCGGTGTTTGAAACTCAGGATTGGATTGATTCCCTCGATGCCTTCCTGGAAGAAAGCGTGGAGACCATGAAATGGATCACCGATGGGATCTACGAATCCAGGGCCAAAGACTATCATAATGGATTCCGGGCCATGACCTATGATTCCGAAGAAGAAATGGAAAACGTAGTGGGAAAACTGGAGGACAATGATTTTATCCGGGAGAGCCGGGCGGAGACAGAGAAGTTTGAAGGAAATATTCGCCGGATAATAAAAATTTATAAGGAATCAACCGTATTGGATGATTAGTTAATGTGGAGCGCGATGTAGAAAAATAAATCATGAATTAAATCATTCTTTATTTCGGTTGTACGGCATCGGATCTTCATTGTTGCAATTGATAGCTATGGCTCGTAATTACCTAGCATCCGCAGCGGAGCGTAGGATGCTCCCCCTGGGACCGCAGAGCCCCAGCTCTGCGAATTCCGGAATAATTCCGGGAACATACTGTATTCAAAACACACCCTATTTTTTGTCGGAGTTTACCTCCCAACTGCATGGGGGGGCTGGGACCTACCTGTTTTGTGAGGTAATCTTCTTCATTCCTGCAACAGTTGCTTTAACTTCTAAATCGAAAGGTCTTTCGGCTCCAAACCCAATTTAAGTCCCCTATATTCATAAGCAAT
>CALGAA010000154.1 GCA_937952445.1 uncultured Bacteroidota bacterium
TGGGATTGAATCCCCAAACCATGGATTTTCATCCGCTCGCGATGAACAAGGTGATATGATTATAATGACGCCGGAAATGTTGTTGGATGTCCAACTGATCGGGTACCGGGAATCACTGCAGTTTTTGAAGGATACCGGTGGTAGATCCCAATGGACCCCTGGTAAAAATTAGTGTTCTGTTTCACATAAGTTCTTCCCACTTATGACGGCTCTCAGGAGGTCTAATTCTGTGTGTTTTTGGTAACCTCCTATCAAGTATGGCATCAACGAAGGTTGGTTCCTCAAATTATTTATGTCATTTTCTGCTCGTTTCCCAGGAATTGGGGGAAATACAATTTAAACCTTAGAATGTCCCAGGCGTATGTTTCAGTTCAGATAACCAGAGGCTAGACACAGTAAGTCAAAAATTCCGTCTATCCCGTTTTTAGTGTGGATTTTGGGTGGTTGCATTCAGTTTCAAAAAATCCTCCCGGACGTCAGCAATCGGTTTTCCACTGGAGGTTTTCCAGCTAATCCATCCGTTAACGGTCTTCCGATCACTCCCTGCATCCTGAATACCTGCCAAAGCGGCATAAGAGGGACTGCTGTAGGTTTGATTTAGGACTAAAATGGAACCATCTTCCTGGATTATGCCTTCGTATTTTTTCTTTTCTCCATGCCTGGGTTTGTATTCCATGAACAATGTCTGCCCGATTTCCAATAATTTTGCTTCTACCAGGTCCGAAACGGAAACATCGTATCGGGAGATTTCTCCTGTGAAAGAATTGAGATCCGTTTCTTCTTCAGTATCCAATTCGGGTTTAAACTCTTCGGGGAATTCGTATACAATATTAGAAGGACAACCGATCTCCTTGTATTTGGTAATTTTCCATAGTTTGACCGTGTATTTTAATGTTCTGGCCCATTCTTTCAAATCAGCAGAAATGGCATCGATGGGTATTCCTACGGAAGGTTCCTTTTCCAGTATTTCAGTTAAGACCTTTCGTACATTGATTTCCCTGATTCCCTGATCTGCAAACTTTTCTTTTGTGATCGGGTCATTTTGATATTGTTCGACAGTCAAGTCCTCAATTGTCTTTTTGGAAATAGGCTGTAAACTGGCAATTACCTGTTTCGAAACTTGAGGTGCGATGTGATTCCATACGCTGTGATGAAGCAGCTCGGCCTCCACCAAATACCATTTTCGGGTACCCAGGTCTATGGCAAATCCATCGGGTATGGTGCCGATGCCATCGGCGGTTCTGATTAATTTCTTGGGAAGGTAAATGGAGCTCGGACCGAAAATGTGTTCATAATTGGAAATTACAACCTGCTCCAATTCATCTTCATTAGAGAATGGTGTTTTGACGTATTTTGAATTATTGAAAATCAGCATTAGCCTAATGTGCGTTGGGTTTACAGATGATGCTAAGGTATTAATTTTTTCCGGCCAAGGTAAATTTAGGATTCGTTTGGATAGTTGGTTACCAGATCGTCACCCAAAAAATTTTCCGCATGACTTAAATCTAAAATGACTTTAAATTCACAGTGTGGTGTCCAGCGATTCGTGAGCCAATCTTGTGCGATTCGTGAGCGCGGAAGTTGAAATAAAAACTGCCGGATGGCAGAATTTTATTTGACGTAGCCACCAACCCTTTGGTGGCGGTAGCGATCTGGAAGCGCATGTTGCGGTTGGGGATAAGAGATGGAATATGCCTGGAAGTGTGGTGCCCAGCGATTCGTGAGCCGACCGCAGGGAGGATCTGGAAGTGTCATTAGAGGTTAAAGTGTATATTCCGGAGTTGCTGACACCCTGGACCCGGAATATTCACCCCCTAACTGGTTTACGTGTTACATCACCTAAGATATAAAAATTGGACGTTTTCGCAGGCTTTTTCCTTTGAAGTATATCCTGGGAGCTTTTGGTAACATTCTATCAAGTATATCATCAGCAATAGTTGGTTTATCAAAATATTCATGCCATTTTCAGCCTCGTTTCCCAGTGTATTTGGGTATCACAACTTCGACGTATAAGTCGATGCCGGCAAACCGTGTTCGTCTACCAGATTGCCTTCGGAATAGGGTTGATAGCCGTATCTGAAATGGTGTGGTTCCCGGACCTGATCCGATGACAATTCTATGGTGGTTCCCACTATTCGGGGTAGGGCGGGATAGTATATTTCGTCTTCTCTGGCAATTTCAAACCCTCGCAATTTCTGACCATCGCTGGCTTTTAAAACCCGTACATGCTCGAATTCCACCTTGATTTTATTTTTCAGGATTGTATACTGCCTCACCCGGGGGCCCTGCCAGTCCACGTCCATACCGTACAATTGGTGCAGCGCGACCAAAGCCAACCGTTCGCCTATCGGCTTTTTTTCGATAGGATGAACATCGTCCGGGTCACCGACATCGCTACTCACCACCATTTCGCAATGCGCTATACCTTCGGCCAGTCTTCTTTGAGAATCACGGAATACCTCCCAGCCCGGGCGGTTGATACTGGACAACTGGACGAAATAGAATGGTAGCGATGCGCCCCACAGGTTTCTCCAGCTCTTCACCAGGGCGGGAAAAAGCAGTTCATGTAGCTCTGTGTTGTGCGCATTGGATTCCCCCTGATACCAAATCACCCCCCTGATGGCGAGGCCAGACAGGGGGTCGACCCCGGTTTCATACAAATAAGCTGGGTGATAGGGGTGTCTTTGGAGCGCGTGGTCAGCATCCTCGATGTTGAATTGCGCTCGCTCCTTGCAGAAGGCATTTATAAAATCACTGGTTGGCCAATCCGACAGTAGATCGACAAGTACAGGGTCCATTTCGAGCGTTTTACGGTCAATCCAGGATTCGGTGGGAGATCCTCCGATGGCATTTTGGATCAAACCGATCGGTACGCCGGTTTCCTGGTGGAGATTTTGACCGAAATAATACGCTATCGCAGAAAATTCGGCTGCAGACTGGGGCGTACACGATTGCCACTGTGCCTGAAAAAACGCCAACTCATTGGTTTTGTCGAGCTCATCTTTGGTCCATTTTTCATTGTGGGTGTAGGCCACGGGTTTCATGTGATACAACCTGATATTGGGATGATGAGCCTTTGCGATTTCCTGGTTTCCACGCAGGGACTGGCTCAAGTTGAACGCCATATTGGATTGGCCTGAACACAGGTATACATCCCCTATCCATACATCCTCCAGGATGATTTCCTCCTGTTTCCCAGAAATATGGATCGTGTACGGCCCCCCGGCGGGATACGCCGGAAAGCTGACCTTCCAGTTTCCATGAACGTCTGGCGTGGTCTTTTGGGTTTTTCCATCAAATACCACCTCGATTTCTTCATCCCTGTTGGCTGTTCCAAATATGGAAATGGGGGTGTCTCTTTGCAAAACCATATGTGATTGAAAGAAATCCGGGATTTTCAAACCCCCAAAATCTCCTGTAATTTCCGAATAGACCGTTTGAGCCAGGATGGACGCGCCGGTTTTGTCGGGATGTACGTTGTCCGGTAACAGGTCCGGACGGGAATATAAAGGGGTGTGGAAATCGATGAGTCCGGTTTGTTGTCCTAGTGCCACTGTGGTTATTTTCTCCTGGATTTGCCAAAACCATTCTCTGGTCCCTGATTTAAACCGGGAATGTCCGTGAAAGATGGGTGTCATTTTACAGATCCAGATCCTGGGTTGTGATTCCAGGTTTCGGAATGAATCGATCAATGCCGCATAATCCCGGATAAAATCCTTCCCGTACGTCGGCCAGTTTCGGGGATCGGTATCGTTCAGTCCCAGATGGATGACAACCAGGTCGGGTTGGAATTCCAGGGCTTTTGTAAATTCTTCCTGCTGGATATAGGGCCGGTGTCCCCGGGAGAGTAGGGTGGCTCCATTTTTGCCGAAATTCTCAACCTCATACTGGTTGCCCAGTAATTCCTGTAGTTGAGCCGGGTATGCATATATTTCCCTGTTTTCGATTCCCGCGCCGTAGGTCACTGAATTTCCCACGCAGGCCACCCGGATTTTTCGATCGGATTGGGAAAACAAAAGAGCGGATGATGATAGGCAAAGGAGAAAAAGGATCACCATCTTTTTTGACAGATTAGGGGTCGTCTCGAAGTGGTGGCAGCAGTCAAAGATTTTTCTCATGATCGGTGGTTTTAATAATAAAGGTATAGCAAGCGGTGATCCTAAGTAAATTTCATCTTGTATAAATTCAGGATGGCAGTATATCCCACTAAGATAGCCATGGCTGGAGAATCAAGCTAGATGTATTTGCTCGGACGGATACTATTATCAGGAGGGGTCAATATCCCGGATTCCAAGAATGTATACCCACTAATTT
>CALGAA010000155.1 GCA_937952445.1 uncultured Bacteroidota bacterium
GGTATTTCAAAATATTTTTTGTCAGATCGAAGAAGCATAACCGCGCATGGTGGGGCCTACGTAAGGCTTATGGTGATGATAAACTGGCAAAAAACCCATAGGAATTTATGATTGGTGAACTAGTGACCGTTGTATTAGTGCGCCTGCGTCACGAATTTAGTGACCGGTGCACCACTAAAAACTATAATATGAAGCGAAGAGATTTTCTGACCCATTCCGCGCTGGCCGGAGCTACGTTGGCCACCGGTCATCGGGCGCTTGCCCATCAACCTGCATCCCGCCCCAAACGATACCAAAACGGACAAAGCCCCTGGCCGATTTGTCTCGATTTTGCCACTATCCGACCTGTTAAAACCCTGCGGGAAAAGGTGGATATTGCAGTCGAAGCCGGGTACGATGCCGTAGAACCCTGGGACGGAGACCTGATTGAATTTGAAAAATCGGGGGGCGATCTTCGTGAAATGAATCAGTACATCCGCGATAAGGGGATGTTTGTGCCGAGCATGATCGGTTTGTGGGGATGCATACCTGAGAATGAAGCCCGGTTTCAGGAATCCCTGGAGGCTACGCGCAACCGGATGCGGATGGCGTCTGAAATCGGATGCGAACACGTCCAGGCGATTCCTAACGCAGTGGGGGAAAATTACGACAGACGCTTTGTCGCCGATTGTTACCGAAGGTTGATCGAAATCGGACTGGAGGAGTATCAGGTCAAACCCGCCCTGGTTTTTGTGGAAATGTTTCCGCTCAAAACCATGGGCCAGGCGCTCGAAATTGCTGCCGATGCAGATCATCCGGAGGCCAGGATTATTCCAGATGTATTTCACATGTACATCAGCGGAGGGGGGTTCGAAGGATTGAAATTGCTTCAGGGCAACGCCATGGCTATATTTCAATTCAACGACGCTCCCAGGGGGATGGCCCGGGAAGAAATGAAAGACAAAGACCGTGTTTTCCCGGGGGACGGCATTCTTCCCCTGCCGCGTATTTTGCAGGATCTTAAAAATACCGGTTTTGATGGTTGCATATCGTTGGAATTGTACAATCCCCAGTACTATGAACGGGACATGCTCGAAGTCGCCAAAACGGGTCTGGACAAAACCCTGGCGGTGATTCGGGAAGCAGGCGTATAAAAAATGTGAGGAAATGGTCGTGCGCAGTGGAAGCCCACGACGATCGTTGGCGGATCCAACAAAGGGCCCGGATTTCTCTATGGTGCACCAGCCATGAAGGGGATGTAGACAATAAACGCTGAACTTCTGTATTCGCCAGAAAGGATTTTTTGGACCTTTCGCAGGAATTCTGTTTCTTAGGTGTCAATTATGAAAATCGGTTTATTCGTCCCTTGCTACATCGACCAGTTTTTTCCCAGTGTCGGAAAATCAACCCTGACCATATTGGAAAACCTGGGATACGACGTCGGCTATCCCCTCGACCAGACGTGCTGTGGTCAACCCATGGTCAATTCGGGATTTGTAAAAGAGGGGAACAGGGTAACCCAAAATTTCCGAAAAGCATTTGAGGGATACGACGTCGTGGTCGGTCCTTCGGGGAGCTGTGTACATCACCTGCTTGATCATGCCCACGTCGGCCACGATCCGGGCGATCCAAAAGTGCACGAATTATTTAGCTTTTTATACGAACAGCAAAATTTTCCACCCCGGCTCAAATCATTTCCCCACAATGTTGGCTTACACTATTCCTGCCACGCGCTGAGGGGACTGAATATCGCTTCACCCAGTGAGATTGTGGAACCCTATTTTTCAAAAATACAACCGATTCTCGATTTGATCCCCGACATGAAAATCGTTCCGCTGGACAATGCGGATGAATGCTGCGGATTTGGAGGCACCTTTTCGGTTTTTGAAAGCGCGGTATCTATTGATATGGGGCAGCGAAGAGTGGACGACCACCTCAAACACGAAGCGCGGTACATCATTTCAATGGACAGTTCGTGTCTGATGCATATGGAAGGAATCGCCCGCAAACGGGGGGATAAAGTAGAATTTCTTCATCTGGCGGACCTCGTCGCAAACCTTTGGCCATGAAGCGAAAGAAACATCCACAGGCGGCCGAATGGTATATCAATCATTCCCCGTCGCCCAAGGCACAGCACAACGCCGGGATCCATCTGCGAAATAAACGAGATGTCGCCGTAAATGAAGTCGACGGGTTCGAAGCATTGAGGAAAAGGGCTTCGCAAATAAAAAAACACACGCTCACTCATCTCGATCGATATCTGGAGGAATTCGAAGAGAAAGCGCTGGCCAACGGGATCCACGTCCACTGGGCTGTTGATGGTGCCGAAATGAACAAGCACGTTTTTCGCATCCTCGAACAGCATGAAGTTCCTTACATTGTCAAAAGCAAATCGATGTTGACCGAAGAGTGCGGTCTCAATGCATATCTGGAAAAACAAGGCATGGAGGTGTACGACACCGACCTGGGTGAGCGGATCGTCCAGTTGTCCCACGAACCACCCAGTCATATCGTTGTGCCAGCCATGCACAAAACGAGGGAGGAAATTTCTGAGATCTTCCACCGGACCATGGATACGGAAGCCGGCAACCTGGATGCCCGATATCTGACCTTGTCCGCCCGGAAGGATTTGCGTAAGCGCTTTATGGAAGCAAAAGCGGCGGTCACGGGTGTCAATTTCGGGGTGGCGGAAACGGGAACGATTACGATTTGCACCAATGAGGGAAATGCGGATTTGGGTGTAAATAAAGCACCGGTACAGATTCATTGCATGGGGATTGAAAAATTGATTCCCCGGCAGGAAGACCTGAGCGTTTTCATCCGTTTGTTAGCCCGTAGTGCCACGGGGCAAAGAATCACCACCTACACAAGTCATTACCAAAAGCCCCGGCCAGGCAGTGAGATGCATCTTATCCTCGTGGACAACGGCCGTTCGGAGCATCTGGGCATGCCCGATTTTTGGGAGTCTTTGAAATGCATCCGCTGCGGAGCCTGCATGAATACCTGTCCGGTTTTTCGATCCGGAGGGGGGCATAGTTATGGCTATTCCGTCCCGGGGCCAATCGGCAGCATCATCGCCCCCGCCCGCAATTTCGAGGAATACGACGACCTGCCATTTGCCTCTTCCCTGTGTGGATCATGTAGCGCGGTCTGCCCGGTCAAAATCGACATCCACGGCCAACTCCTCAAATGGCGTGAAGTAATCGTGGACCACGAAAACGTGGAAGCGAAAAAATCCATACCGATGAAATGGGGCAGCAGGATTTTGTCCAGGCCTGGTTTGTATCGGTTCAGTGGAAAATGGGCCCGAAAACTGCTGGGTTGGTTTCCGGAAATGGGCCGCCGGGCGGTGAAGGACTGGACACGGGGTCGGGAGTTGCCACAGCCGCCAAAAGAAAGTTTTCGGGAATGGTATTTGAAACATAAGAAAAACAAACCATGAATAGCCGGGACAAAATACTTCAATCGGTACGAAAGAATCTTCCCGAAGGCGAAGATTTGCCGATGCCCCGGACGAATCCCCCGGCAAAACTGGACCTCCCGGACCGGTTCGCGTTTCATATGGAAGCCATCGGTGGGTTAGCCCGGTTTTTCCCCTCACGAGAAGCAGCTCTGAAGGAATTAGAAGAATTGGACAAGGACATTTATCTCCGGGACCTGATCCGGGGGATAGAGTCCAATCCTCAGGGAAAAGAGGAACCGGAGGTTACCATCGTCGATGCCCTTCTCGCGGTAGCGGAAAATGCTGCCGTGTACATCACTGACCGGGAAGTAGACGAGCGGAGTACGCTCTTTTTAGGCCACAAATTAATTGCTCTGGTCCCCCAAAATAATTTGATCGAGGATATGCACGAAGCATACAAGAGGGTGGATCTGACTGCAGTAGGATTTGGGATATTTATCGCAGGCCCGTCAGCTACCGCTGATATCGCTCAAATTCTGGTTCGTGGTGCCCATGGTCCTGCACAGATGGAAGTCTGGTTGTACGAATAATCTGGTCAATAGTATTTTGATTAGCATTCCCTCCCTACTTCATAAAAAACTGAATTTTCCTCATTATCTTCCTTTACTCCTTGTAGTCCAAGTTTGAATACATCTGCAATAACTTTGCATCTGGTCCATTATGCTACTCATCATCCGATTATGAGGGAAGAATTTCCAATCTTTTTCATATGAAACAGACCCCAGCATTTTGATGTTATATTTCCATCGTCCTTTCAGGATTCACAATCCCTGTTCCAATACATTGTCGGAATGAGGAGTGGCAATATGTGTTAATTCAGGTCAAATTCTCAAAATTTCCGGAATTCATTTTAGTATTGATGAGTGAATCCTTTTATTTATAGTCACTTAAAAGGAAGAAGGACGTCATCGTTAAAGAGATCTCTCCTCCCTACTCCCTACTCTCTACTCCCTACTACCTACTCTCTTTCAAGCTCCTCCTCGCCAGGTGGACGGTTGTATTTTAATATCAGATACCCCGTCGCACCAGAGATGACCGACCCTACCAGGACACCTAATTTAGCAGAATCCAAATGCACGGGATCCGTAATAAAAGCCAGCCCAGCAATGAAAAGGGACATGGTAAATCCAACTCCGGCTATAAACGCGATCCCGATAATGTGACGCTTGTTGATTTTCTGAGATAATGCCACGATTTTGACCCGTTTGGCCAATTCCACAAAACTAAAAATCCCAATGCTTTTACCCAGAAACAGGGATAAAGCGATGACCATAACAAATCTCAAATCCAGTGCAGCGCCATCGGTAAACCGAACCCCTGCATTTGCCAGTGCAAATACAGGCATGATAAAGAACGACACAAACCCATGAAGCTGATGTTCAAGACTTTGCAATGGGGATTGGTATTGAGCAAGAGAACGTTTCAACTTCTTGACGGTGTGGATTTGATCGTCCGTCATGATAGGTTCTTTAATAATCGTCATCTGCCGAAGTTCTTCGGCAATTTTGGACGCCGTGGTTACAAATTCATCGGTGGTCGATTTTTGACGAATCGCGATGGCGAATGCCATAAATACTCCGGCCAACGTCGGATGGATTCCCCCGTAAAAGAAACAAAACCATACAACGATCCCAATTAGAAAAGAAAAATACTTGTTGTACATCCCCCGATGGGTGAGGTAATAAACCAGAAGCAACAGGACCAATGCAATCAATAAAAAAGTCCAGTTCAAAGAGCTGCTATAAAATATGGCAATTACAGCAACTGCTGCAATATCATCCACGATCGCAAAGGCTGTTAGAAATACCTTCAGACTCAAAGGCACCTTGTTTCCCAGAATTTTGACAATGGCCAGCGCAAAGGCGATATCCGTAGCCATCGGGATAGCCCATCCCTGCGAAGTCTCCGGGTTATTGTTGAGAAGGGTAAAAATCAAAATCGGAAAAACCACACCACCCAACGCTCCAAACAAAGGGAATGCGAGTTTTTTCATCGTGTTGAGTTCCCCCACCAGTATTTCCCGTTTCACCTCCAGGCCGATCAAAAAGAAAAATACGGCCATCAAGCCATCGTTCACCCAAAGGATGAGCGGTTTGTATAGTTCGAAATCTTCCGTTTTAATTCCGACCTTGTACTGCCACAAATCCTGATAAAAGTCTCCGAAAGGACTGTTGGCCCAAATCAATGCAACTACAGACGCAATGAAGAGAAGGACCCCGCTAAAACTGTCGTTTTTGACCAGTTCTTGGAAGGGCACCAATATACGTTTTTTGATCATAAAGCTTTCTCAATTTTGGATAATTGAAGATCGGCCACCTTCGCTATACTCGGGGAATTGCGGGCCCTTCTGATCCAAAACCGGATAATTTTCCAGACCCGAATTCGACGCATCGCTCCCATTTTAAAGGAAGGTTTTTGAAAATCAAAAATCCCTCGGGAGGTGGTCGATTGATTCATTATATTTTAGATTTGATAAAAAGTGAAATAATTTTTCTTTTCTAAGTGAGGATAGCTTTCTGAAGAAATCAAAGGCCAATGCACTAAATCCTGGATACCTAAAGGAATTGAAAATTTGTTGCACAGGATTCCCCACGATTTTGTAGTGAGAAAGCCAGATAGGGGGCGATTGGCTATGATAAAGAATGCCCGAACTGTGAATCCCTGAGAACTGTAATTCACATTCCCTAACCCTCCACCACCCCAGGCCGGAGGAGAAGATCCGGGATAAGTAATGCTCGTAATTCCGGGGAAAGGATGGGTTCACAATGAGGTAGTATTTAGTAATTTTATATTTTTCAACAGGGAATATTTGCATCAATAACTGCTATATGCCAGATATACGAGTATGACCAGTATAAGGGTTACGATCCCTACGATCAGATAAAATTTCTTTTGGAATCCTTTGTTTTTCTCGATCTCCTTATTCTTCCGACTTTTCCGGGTATTTATTCCTCTCATAAAAATTTCTATTTGAAGTGAATTTATAAAATTAAAACATTTTTCTGTAAAATTGAACAATTCGATCATCGGTTTGAATGTCTTCTTCCCGAAGGGGCCGGCGCAGATAGATTCCTTCCAGATGCGTACACCTGCTCAAAGCCACGTACGTCTGTCCAAAATCGAATGCTCCTCCTCCCATATCAATGTTGACCTGTTCGAATGTCATGCCCTGGCTTTTATGGATCGTGATGGCCCAGGCCAGGTTCAGCGGAAACTGCTCAAAGGTCCCGGTAACTTCGGATTTGATTTCCCCGTTGTCATCGATTTTATATTTGATATTTTCCCAAACGCACCGTACGACCTCCACCTTCAGGTGATTTTCGTGCGGGAGAGATACCAAAATATTTTCGCCGGACACAGAAACAACCTCGCCTATCGTCCCATTCACATACTTCTTTAATGGATCATTCCGGACAAACATCACCTGTGCTCCGGGTTTGAGGATCAACTCCGTGGGAGCCGGACTGGTCGATCGGGAAAAATTACCCGTGAGGATCGCCTGATAAATGCGGGGCTCCACCGGCAAAGCACGCAACCTCTTGAGATTGATCGCATCAGCTAAATACCGACGGGCACATATCGTGATTGCATGACGGGGAATCGGTTCCTCCGGACGGTATCGTTGATTGATCGTTTCAAGGGTCTCGCTATCCGAATTATCGTATCTAATTTCTTCCAAAAGCCGAAGAAAATTTTGTTCCTCCTGCCGGTATATTTTAGTCAATTCGATGCCGACGAGGTGCGCTCCACGGTCCCACACATGGGCGGAAAAAAAGTAGGGTGAATCGTAATGCTCCTCCAGGTACAATCTTTCAACCTGATTGGACACAATTGGGGGGAGCTGGAACAAATCTCCGAAAAACACCATTTGGACGCCCCCGAAAGGCAGATCCACGCCCCGGTTGAGTCGCAACACCGCATCGATATTGTCGAGCATATCTGCGCGTACCATCGAAATTTCATCGATGATGATCGCATCCAGAGATTTGATGAGTTTCCGGTTGCGAAGGAGCTTCAAATCACCGGGTTCCAGCATCCGGGGCGGAAATGAAAAAAACGAATGAATGGTCTGTCCTCCCACCTGCAATGCCGCAGCTCCGGTCGGGGCCAGGACGACGAGCTTCTTCCGACTGCTTCGCACCCACAGCCGGAGCAAGGTTGACTTCCCAGTACCCGCCCGACCCGTGATAAAATAATGGTCGTCGGTGGATTCTAATTCGTCCAGGGTTGCGTTGAACTGGTGATCCAACCGAAGGATACGTGGTGAAGAAATGGACATGTCGCTGTTTCTTTAATGTATCCGGTCTCCGCGAATGGATAGGTTTTTAATAATTTCGGCTTCATGATCCAGGTATTCCTGCCACCGTTGACGAACATCGGATTTGTTGCCATATTCCTCCGCCAGGTTTAAAAACATCCGGTAATGACCAGCTTCCGACACCATAAATTTATGGTAAAATTCCTGCAAATCAGGATCGTCCAATCCAAGGGACAACATCCGGAAACGCTCACAACTACGGGCTTCAATCAACGCACACACCAGCAATTTTTCAATCAGACGAGCCTCGCGTGACCCTCCTTTCCGGGCGAACTTGTTTAGTTGCACGACGTATTCATCCTTTCGCTGAAACCCTAACCTGAGGTTTCGTTTCTTCAATTCGGCAATGACCATGCGAAAATGACCCCATTCTTCGGTAACCACAGGAGAAACCTCCTCCACCAATCGTTCTTTATCCGGATATAATTGAATCAGTGAAATACATTGCGTAGCCGCTTTCTGTTCACAGTAGGCGTGATCGGTCAATATCTCTTCCAGGCTCTTCTCAGCCAAATCGACCCATCGCGGATCGGTCGGTAATTTCAGTCCTAACATTGAAAATAATTCAGTGAACCGTAATTATACGGGGAATTTTGGGATCGAGCAAATTTTAATTACTCCTGAATCGTGACCTGAATTTTTTCCACCCCGGTATTTTTGGACCGGGGATCGTAAGCAGAAACAAAGACCCGGTAACTCCCGACCGGCAGATTTGACAGATCAGCCGAAAAACGATTAGTTTCAGTGTTGTCAAATGGAATCGTCTGAATCAACTCATCTTCGCGATACACCAGGGCCTCCACCTCCATCGGATTGCTGTCCCAGGTTCCTCCCGGTTCGATGGGACAACCGCAGAGCATAATCATAAACAGATCAATGCGGGCTTCGTCTGTATTGGCTAGCGATACGGCCTGATGGGGCATGGGATGATTGATTCGCATGGCAAAACCAGGCAACTCCAGGACCACTCCGTCTCCATCCATCGCCTTACCGGGGATCAACCAGAGATCTTTGGACACAGTAATGGGCAGACCGGTATAGGCCGTCCGGAAAATGGCTTTCACTTCGGCAAACACTGGTTCGGCGAGACTCAGACTGGTCTCAAACGAAGCGGCATCCCCTGTGCTCAACTGACCGTACCGGGTTTTGGACTGATGGATCAAAACGTCCGTGTCCCCGGTACTGCCTTCCGTGATTCCGGATACGAGCAGGGTACCCGTTGACAGATCACGAATCTGAATTTCAACACCCCCCATGCTGGTTCCAATCCACTTCGCATCACGGGCCAACACCCGCACCGTTAAAGGGGTTTCAGTTTGTCCATACGTAAAGGCACTCCCGATCATTATCCAAAGGATGACCATGCCCGGAATCATATTTTTCATCGCATCACATTTCAGTTGTTAAAAAATATCCGTATTCAATTTACGGATTGTATAACGATTCTGGTACTTTTCAATGAAATTGATGATTTGATCATTCATGGAACATGGCAAAAAATGATCGGCTAAATCATCCAATTGTCCATCCGACCAACCCTCGTACGCATCAATGATCCCTGATTTAACCAAAAAACCACGTTGAAACACGAAACACATGGCCTGGTGGTGTGAAAAACTATTATCGATGACGATGCAGTGGAACCGTTGACGGTCGTTCAGCGTGGCTCTCATTTGTCGGAATTGATCTTCCCACATCGGTTTTTCTTCCTCAGGAATGTGCCCGTTTTTCAATACCAGCGAAGGTCCTTCGCGTTCCATGATTAAATACTCCGTTAATCCAAAACGCTCGAGCAAAGCATTCAGGTGAAGCTTACCAGATCGCTTGTTTTTATAGGTTTTAACAAATCCGGTCTCGTCATCATTTTCGATGGGATGAAGCTCAAGGTGAAAAAACGGTTCCCTTTCGTCGTCTACCAGCCTGAGTCCGTAGGGTTTGAGAGTTTGGCGCTGGGCCACATTATACTCCGGACGCTGCTTTTTAATCACCTCATCTTCGCGAAGAATAGCTGCAATTTCACTACCCGTTTCTTCAAAATCAATCCGATGAGTGCGGGAGAGAAATTTCAATGATTTTGAGGTCGGGTTGGAAAAGTGCTGGAGCACTCTTTTTTGTATGTTTTTGCTCTTGCCGACGTAGAGCAAGTGATCGTTGGCTCCGAAGAAATAATAAATCCCGGCTGATTCCGGGATTCGATGAATATCTTCGATGGTCAAATGCCCGGGAAGCTTACTCAGTTTGATCCCGTGATTGATCTGGCTGGTAAAAATTCCTTTCCCCTGATCCGCCCGCAACAAATGCTCAAAAACTTGCACCGTGGCTTCCACGTCAGCCATGGCCCGGTGACGAACTTCCGAATGGATTGAGAAAAAATCAATCAAACGGTCCAGGCTGTATCGACCCACCTCCGGAAATAATTTTTTGGACAATTGCTTTGTACACAGTTGACGGCGCTGATACGAATAACCCAACCGTTCAAATTCACTCCGGACGAACATGTAATCAAACTTTACATTATGCGCTACAAAAATGCAACCTTCCGTCATTTCCACGATTTTCCGGGCGATCTCATAAAAGTAGGGCGCAGACTCAACCATTTGATCTGTAATACCGGTCAGGTTTTGAATGAACGGGGGGATGCTTCGCTCGGGATTGATCAGGCTTTCAAACGAATCGATAACCCGGTGCCCATCGTGAATCGCTATCGCAATTTCAGTAATCCGTTCGACCCGGGCGCTCCCTCCTGTTGTTTCCACGTCAATGATGGCGTATTTTCGCGACGGATTGGTCATACACTGGCTATTTTCATCGTTCGTCAATGCCGGTAAAGGTAATGATTATTAATCGTTTACATCAAATTAAAATTTCTTAAAATTTGTAGAGGACCTGCAATTTCAACTGCTGACTGAACGGGCCGGGAACAGCATTGAGACCACTCCCCACCTCTTCCTGACCGGGCAAAAACGTCCATCCCGTTCGCATTTCAAGCCGCAATCCATTTCGCAACCGATAGCCACCCCGCAGAGCTATTCGCCAGCCACGACCGTAAAAAGAGGGGATGCTGAAACTGTATAAAATATCCGGTTCGTAGGCGTACACCCGGCTCAGATAGGAACCGGTATGGAAATAAGCCAGGCGCAGGGAAGTGGACAATGGTTGACCTATGGGTGACCAAAGCACGTCCGAAAATCCCATCACCCCCCATTCCGGGGACCGTCCGTCCGGTTTTACCCAAACTACTTCCAATCGGTTGGTCCATTTCCATTTCTGGTAATTGATCTTTCGAAACTGGAGCCGTATATTCAACTGATTGTTGTACCGAACCGAATTATAGACGGGAAATTCATTTTCATAGTTATCCCCCCGATGCCTAAATTTAATTTGTCCGTACGCTTCCCATTTCCGCCGTTGGGCCACCTCCAATCTCAAATACATATCCTGATCGAAGGTGGGTCCATGGGCCAGAAAAGTCGGCCACAAACCCTTCCAGCTGTCGAGGTAAAAAGACAACCGACTGTAGGGACCGAGTTGGTAATTTAAGCCCACATAAATACCCGATTCGTTGTTGGGCACGCTGCGCGCTGAAAACGCATTCGCGTAAATCGGGGCAAAATAAGGAGGGTAACGACGGATCAAAATCCCGGCATCCAATTTGGAATGGAGACTAACCAAACCGGCGATTAAAAAGGCCGGGGGATGATAGTTTTGGGTTCCCACCTCGCCGAAATAATGCATACTGCCCAGGCGGACGCTAAAATCTAGCGAATGA
>CALGAA010000156.1 GCA_937952445.1 uncultured Bacteroidota bacterium
TACGTCATGGTGGGTGGTTTGCAATTTGGATTTCATTCGTTGGTGATTTTTGCGGCGGGAGGATTTATGATCGCCGGCGCGGCCAATGCGATGAACCAGATTTTGGAAAAGGATTACGATAGCCAGATGGACCGAACAAAGAACCGGCCATTGGCTTCGGGACGTATGGCTTTGCCTATTGCCGTATTATGGGCAGGGTTGTTATGCGTGGGTGGATTATTATTCCTGGCGTATTTCAATGCATTGACTGCTTTGCTGGGAGCTATTTCCCTCATTGCATATGCCTTTGTATACACGCCATTGAAGCGTTATTCTCCGATCGCGGTTTTTGTCGGTGCGTTTCCGGGAGCCCTCCCTGTATTGGTCGGATGCGTCGCCGTCGAAGGAACGATCACCGCATTTGCTCTGTTGCTGTTTGCCATTCAGTTTTTCTGGCAATTTCCGCACTTTTGGGCGATCGGTTGGTTGTCTTTCGATGATTATCAACGTGCCGGTTTCAAAATTGTACCGGTTCAGGAGGACGGTTCTATCCATCCCGATGTCGGTTTGCAATCACTGATTTATACCAGTCTTATCATTCCTGTAGTTGTCTTGTTTTATGTCATGGAAATGATCGGGATTTTGGGCGTGATTCTGTTGATGGCTGGTACGATCTACTTCATTATCAGTGCCTACCGGTTCTATAATACACCTTCCAATGTAAGTGCCCGCAAACTCATGTTTGCCTCCCTATACTTTTTGCCGATAATGTTTTGTGTTTTATTGTTTAATAATTATCTATAATTCCAAATCATGATGCAAAAAGTAATGACAGCAAAACCGCACCATAACATGGGGATACACCCGCTGAAATTTGCTCTTTATCTGGGCATTGTCAGTTTGATTATGGCTTTTGCTGCTTTTTCAAGTGCATACATCGTACGACAAACCGCTGGAAATTGGCTGGAGTTCCAGCTTCCCAGCATGTTTTATGTCAGTACAGCGGTCATCGTTTTGAGTAGTATTTGTCTAAGACTGAGCTCCCGGGCATTTAACCGGGGACAGGTTCAGACCTACCGGACGTTTATCACGATCACTTTTATCCTCGGTGTTGCGTTCCTGTTTACCCAATATCAGGGCTGGATGCAGATGTATAATAGCGGGATCGACCTCAAAGGAAATCCATCGGGGTCTTTTGTATATATTATGAGCATGACCCATGCTGCGCACGTATTGGGTGGGATTATCGTTCTTGCGGTGGCGCTTTACCATGCGTATATACTTCCATTTAGCCAGACTCCCAAACGACGCTTGAGACTTGATCTTACGGGGATTTACTGGCATTTTGTAGACATATTGTGGATTTATTTAATACTATTTTTCATATTCCAAAGATAAATCGTTGAAGATGGCTGAAAAATTATTAGCAGAAGTAACTGAAGATCACACCATGACGGAGGACTGGTCGGGGGGGAAGCCACCGATGAAGGCCAGTTTTGGTAAGCTGATGATGTGGTACTTCCTCGTCTCAGATGCCTTTACTTTCTGTGGATTTTTGGTGGCTTACGGAGCGTTGCGGATGAGTGTCCCCACCTGGCCGGTACCCGACTTTGTATTTCAAAGTTTTCCGGGAGGATTTACTGGGCTGCCCCTGATTTTTGTGACCGTTATGAGTTTCGTGCTGATCATCAGTTCGGTGACTATGGTCCGGGCGGTGCAGGAAGGTAAGCGGGAAAACCGGAAAGGGGTGGTTTTTTGGCTTTTGATGACGATATTGGGTGGGTTTACATTCTTGGCTTGTCAGGCTTATGAGTGGACCAACCTGATCGCGGTGGAGCATATGACCATTTTCGAGAATCCTTTTGGTACGCATACGGTGGATGGAGTGTATCTCAATGCGGATGGAACGGATGGTGAATCATTCCGGGCCGGAGATTCCTATTTGGTGCACAAAGTCGATGGAGAATGGGATTTTAAAGAATTCAGGATCACATCGGGTGAGGATGCCGGGAAGATTGCACTAACCCAACTCGGCCCTCAGACTTTCGGTTCGCTGTTTTTCTGTATTACCGGTTTCCATGGTTTTCACGTGAGCATCGGCGTCTTTTTGCTGATTCTTACGTGTATTAACGCTGCAAGCGGGTTGTACGACCGGAAGAAAACCCAATATGAGACAGTCGAGAAAGTCGGATTGTACTGGCACTTCGTGGATTTGGTTTGGGTATTTGTTTTCCTGGTATTTTACTTACTCTAAAAAAGAAATTGAATTATGTCAAAGCATCTTACATACGAGGAAGCTAAGAAGTTCGCCTATTATGGGTTGAAATTGCTGGCAGTATTAACGGTAATTGAGGTAATCATTTCTCTTTTTGGGAAAGGTCATCTTGGATGGAAAGAAGCGTATTACCTGGATTGGGTTCACTATATATGCGGAGGTTTGATTGTCATTCTTTCCCTTTATAAGGCCTATTTTATCGTTTTCAATTTTATGCATCTCGGCACGGAGACCAAGACCTTGATCCGGACCGTATTGTGGCCGATGACCCTCTTGTTGTTTGCAATCATTGCCTTTATCTGGGAGGGGGCCTATTGGAACGATGCCCGATCCTATATACTGCAGCAGGATGAATTGCCTTCAGAGCGTGTAGTCCCGGATATCAATGTGGATCCGCAAGCAGATCAGACCAAAATCATCGAGTAATTTCACCGTTGGTGGTGATGACGGATGGCTTTGGAATGGCTTTGAGTACCGGGTGAACCTTCCGGAAGGTTGGATGTTAGATCACCGTATTTCGCGACATGCATTGGACCAAAGATGAAGGTGAGAAAAGATTTTCTGGTAGCGATTTTTATCCTGTTTGGCATCCCTGCGGTAGGGTATTTCGTATTGAAAAAGGCCACCGATGACCGGATGAAAGTTTCAGCCAGTCTCCAACCCAAAGACAGTATTTCGCTTGATTTTGGAGTAACCTACCTCAACGCAGATGGTAAGGAAGAAACAAGAAAATTGGTGGATATGCCCTATATCCTCAAAGTCGTGACGACGGAGGAGAATATGCTGGACCCCACTCAGCTGGAAGAAATCATGTATATTATCGACGATCGAAGTGATTTAGCCTTCCTTCTGAAGGAATCCAATCTTACCAATACGGCCAAAAACCGGGTGATGGGATATCAACCCGGAGATCATGAACTGGATCCTAAAGGAGAAGTCTTGTTGATCGATGCATTCAACCGGATTCTTCAGATTTACGAGGCCGAAGATCCAAATCTTTATGGTAAATTGCTTGAAGACATCTCTTTTGCCTTTCCCATGGTCGATTTCAGATTAGAGAAATTATCTGCTGATGCGAACCCGAAGTGAGAATAAAAAGCTGGAGAAAAAACTGAATGCGGTAGCTGTCGCCATCAGCTTAGTGGTTTTTGTGGTGGTGATTCTGATGCGTCGGGTGCAGCTCGACCTGGGGATTGATTTCAGTTTTCTGCCTGCGTTTCATTCATCGCTCAATGCATTGGCTGCAGTGGTGTTGATCGGCGCGTTGTGGGCCATTCGAAACCGTAATGTTCATTTGCATCACAAACTGATGGTGACGGCCCTGATCTTTTCGGTGCTTTTTTTGTTCTCTTATGTCACCTATCATATGACTACCCCAGAAACGCCGTTTTGCAAAGAAGGCGTGATTCGATACGTTTATTTTTTCCTGTTGATTGCGCACATTATCCTGGCTGCTGTCATCTTACCATTTATCCTTTTTACTTTTATCCGCGCGGTAACTTTTCAGTTTGACCGCCACGTAAAAATGGCTCGTTGGGTTTACCCTTTATGGCTTTTCGTTGCGATTTCAGGACCGATTCTCTATCTTATGCTCAGGGATTGTTACTAATGTTTTGTATCTTTGAAGTATGAATGATTACGGACAACTTCGGAAAATACTGGTCATTGCTATCTTGATTTCAGGCATTCTGCTCTTTGGTCCCTCAATCGAAGCCTGGGCACAATGCCCGATGTGCCGTATTGGCGCGGAGACGAATTTAGCCCGCGGGGGCACAGCTGGTGCTGGCCTCAACAAAGGCATTCTGCTGCTGCTTGGCTTACCCTATATTTTGGTAGGCACCCTCGGCTATATTTGGTGGAAAAACCGCCCAAGAGAGGAGAGGGAGTAGGGAGGAGTAAGTAGAGAGTAGGGAGGGAGTAGTGAGTAGGGAGCAGGGAGGAGCAGCTCATGCCCGGGAGGGGAACCACCGTCAACAAACTGCGATTTCCAGGCTATTGTCAATTCTTCAAAATAAATCATTACGCGAAGAAATAGGGAAAAATACGCATCCATTCTTTCGCAGGGCTCTCCTGCAAAACCGGCTGCTTGTCACATCAAATGGACACCATTAAACTTTAGTATAATACCTTCTGTGGTAAGTAAACAAATCGGTGACTACTGATTACTGACCACTGATTACTGACCACTAATCACTGATCACTATCTATCCAAAATATACCTCAAACTAAAGCCACCACCCCCGGCTTCAAAGCCACGTCCGCCAACGATATAGATGTGTGGCATCCAGTCCAGCGAAATGTTGAGAGGAATATCTCCAAAGGAATAATCCAGTCCAATGGCACCCAATCCTCCGACGCCAATACCACCAGATGCAAGTAATACAGAACCACCGAGCCCCCAGTACCAGGTTAACCCGCGAACCGGATTTCGAAAATCGTTGTGAACTTCGAATACCACACTCCCGTACACATCGCCGAAATAAAATCCACCCAATACCTCAAAGGCAGACTGTGAGCTGACAAATTGCTTGTACGTAACATTCGCCCCAAGACCACCCCGCAATCCGATGGCACGGGAATAATCCTGAGCCTGAGATTCCATGGTGAAGGCGCCGAGTAAAACGAAGAAGAGGATGATGTGTTTTTTCATTTTGGATAGAATTTAAGAGTTCAAAATTCGATTTTTACGTTTTTCCAAAAACGGGGCAAAGGTAGAAAATTAATTGAGGTTTTTTATCGCATATATCACCAACAAAATCCAGGAACTCATCAATAATAAGCCACCGATCGGCGTGATAGGCCCAAGGATAGCTGCTGGAATCGAGTGCCCTGTACGGGTGGCCAGAAGATAAAGCGAACCGGAGAATAACAATATTCCGATTAGAGCCAGATACCAGGCCGCATTAAGTAGGGAGTGCGGACCTTTGATCATGATGATGAGGCAGATCCCAAACATTAATAGTGTATGATAAAAATGATACCGGCTCCCTGTGTTGAAGATTTCTTTGCCGTACGAATCCATAATATTGGCCAGGGCATGGGCACCAAAAGCGCCGATACCCACGGCCAGGGCTCCAATGACAAATGTAATGATCGGTTTCATAGTCGAACGTTCTGTTAGAGCTCCCAATTTATGGGAATTTGACCATTTTTTCTAAGATATTCGTTGGCATCTGCAAAATGGTTGTTCCCCACGAAGCGATTACCCGCCAAAGGAGAAGGGTGAACGCTTTCCAGGATCAAATGCCGTTGGGCGTCGATTAGATTTCGTTTTTGTCGCGCAAAATTACCCCACAATAAGAAAACAAGGCCATGTCGGTCACTCGAGAGTTTTTGGATAACGGCATCAGTGAACTCTGCCCATCCCGCTTTGGCGTGGGAGCCGGGCCGTCCTTGTTCTACCGTCAATACAGCATTGAGCAGGAATACGCCTTGACGGGCCCAGGATGTCAGATCGCCGTGAGTGGGGATGGGGATTTTTTCTGTTCGGTTGACTTCCTTGTATATGTTGCGTAACGAAGGTGGAATTCTGATGCCTCTCGGCACGGAAAAACTCAGTCCCATGGCTTGCCCGGGTCCGTGGTAGGGGTCCTGACCGAGGATGACGACCTTGGTTTGATCGAATGGGGTGGAATTGAATGCATTGAAAATGAGTTGACCTCGTGGATAGATCACCTTCTTGTTTTTTTTCTCCTGCTTGATGAAGTGGATCAGATTTTGAAAGTACGGTTTTTGAAATTCATCGTCGAGAACTTTGGCCCAGGAAGGTTCAATTTGAACCGTGGTTTTACTTTCTGACATAGGGTAACTAACTTTTTTAATCGAGTTCGTTTTCTGTACAGGTAAATGTAAAGGATTTTTACGCTATAGACCCATTTAATGATCAACAATTCCACTTTATGCCCGGACTACCTGACTTTTATCTGGAGCTACAGTCCCTAAGTGAGTGACCTTTCTGACGTATACTTTTACGTCCTGTCTTCATCAGCTATAACCTTATATGTATTAGGCTATACACGGTTTGGTTTCTTGGATATGACATAAAATACCCTCCTTATATGCATCATGAACATCTTTCCCGGCGCGCCTGGAATTCGTCGGTCCAAATGTTCCAAAAAGGATCATAATGGATGATTTGACTGTGTTCTAAATTCAACGTCGATGGAAAATGGTCCGCAACCTCAATTTGTCCGAATAAAAAGTTCTAAATTGCGGTGTATTTTCATACTTTTGTGGCGCTTAATCAAAAAATGGCTCCGTAGCTCAGTTGGATAGAGCAACTGACTTCTAATCAGTAGGTCGCAGGTTCGAATCCTGCCGGAGTCACTATAAATCAATGTGTTATGAGGGGTGAAAAACGGCGGAATTGAAAAGTGTACCACAAAGTGTACCAAAAATCACATTCCTCGTTCAAGTTTTTCCACCGACCATATGACGATCCAAAGAACTCAGGCACGAGTTCACACCCTCCCCAAACCTCTAAAATCTTTCATCTATCCTTTCAGCATATCCCAATATATTCCTGCTTCCCACCCCTGCCAAAAACACCGTACTCATTTCTTCTAAGCTCTACCCTCTTTCCACTCGCCATTTAGAACATCCAACATGTTCCTGCTTCCCACCTCTACCAAAAATACCGCACTCTTCTCTTCTAAGCTCTATCTTGTCCTGCTTCCCACGCCTGCCAAAAATACCGCACTCATTTCTTCTAAGCTCTACCCTCGTTCCACTATCCATTCAGCACATCCCAACATGTCCACGCTCCTTACGTATCCCAACAAAATTGCACACATTCATTCTATTTTCCATCGTCCTTTCAGGACTCAAATTTTTTATTTATACCCGTTCGATGGGTTGAAACCCATCGCTGGTATACCATCGTCCTTTCAGGACTCAAATATGTACCGCTATCAAAATAGCCGAAAATCAGGTCCCGGGCTTTTACCAATCCAGAGAACCTGGCACGAGTTCACACTTTCCCCCAAAACCCAAACCTCTAAAATCTTTCCATTAACCATTTAGAATATCCAATATCTTCCTGCACTCCACCTCTGCCAAAAACACCGCACTCATTTCTAAGCTCTACCCTCTTTCCACTCGCCATTTAGAACATCCAACTTGTTCCTGCTTCCCGCCTCTACCAAAAATACCGCACCCCTCTCTTCTAAGCTCTACGAATCGGGAATTTATCTGTTCAATTTTATCAACGATCTGGATATGGCCTGTGACCCCTGATAGACATGGAGGATATAGTTCCCGGCCGGCAGGTGATCGGTCCGTATTTCCTGATTTTGCAGCGATTCCACTGTCCGGTATTCCCTGGATAGGACCACTTGCCCCAATACATTGGTCACCGTATACCGGATGGGATCACTACAATCGCTATCTACATCCAGTACAAAATAATCGACATGGGGATTGGGATAGGTCTGGACAGCCAGGCAAACGTTCTCCGGCTCAGAAAGGGCCGTTGGAACGTTTTGCTGTTCGTCCAGATTGAACCTGATCTCACTGAAACCCACACACGGAGCACCATAATTACTCGTGGGGGTGAGAATGACGTACCGGGCCTGAATCCCCTCCCAGTCGGTGACCATTTCACCTTCATAAATGCTGGTGCCCGGTGCCTGATCCAACCCAAACGTGCCCAGATGGGTCCAGGAATGGCCGTCAAGAGAATAATCGATCTCAAATGTACGCATACCTGCCGTCCGATGGTCTGGTTCATTGAGGTTCCATATGTGCATCGTGGCCAGGGCATATACCTGCCCAAAGTCGTAGTACGCCCAATGGGATTGGCCCCGGTTGGGATTGGGATTTCGGGCCGTTTCACAACTCACCCAGGCTGCAGTCCAGGAGGTGTTGTGCCGGTCCGGGTAACACTGAGCATCGAGGATCACCGGAGCAAGGATGAATAACAGGGCAAATAAAATGGGGATACGGAAAAAAGTGTACCCTTTTCCCGGATATCGCCTCCGTGCGCCGCTTTGGGAAATATGAGCTCCCCATCCGGAGGGATTAAAGGGAGGTATAGTTGATCGCAGGGGACTGCGGTGATATTTCGCATATTCATTCCTGTCCTCCGCGCAGTCGGGGAAAATGTATTTCGGTCTGATGAATTCTTTCATATTGGCATCTTTAAAAATCCCAGGGGTGGATTGCCCGATTGGGGGTTATAAAAGTTGGACAGGTGGGGAAAAAGCTCCTTGGTTTCACTGGGTGAAACGCCAAACCACAACGCCAGTTCTCCAAAATATTCATCGGCTGACGTCGTCGGTATCATAATGCCATTCCCTACATCGAGGGGATTTCCCAATTCGAGCGATGGATACTCCCCATAAATTCTTCCCCCGTTCACGTCTCCTCCCATCACCATAGTATGACCACCCCAGGCGTGATCCGTACCATCTCCGTTGGACGTGAGTGTCCGGGCAAAATCCGATATGGTGAAGGTCGTGACTTCATGTTCCATATTAATTTCGGCCAGTGCGGACTGAAATTCACCCAGTGCCCTGCTTAGAACGGGCAACATTTCCGCCTGATAATCCAGCACGGCATCGTGGTGATCCCACCCTCCGTAATTTAGAAAGAAAATTTGCCGCTGAAATCCCAAATCAGCTTGTGCAGAAATTACCCGGGCGATCATTTGAAAACTCCGCGAAAGGTAGTTTTCACTGAATGGCGTGGAGAGTGGAGGCGTATTATCCATGGTATTTTGAAAGTCCCGGGTGGCGGTTATGGAAGATTTTATCGTGTTGACGTAGGTGCTTTTGTAAATATCCTGGTATTCCCGATCGAGCATTTTATGCATCGCAGTATGTTGGAGAACATCGAGGTCCCACGTACTATCGTATCCGTAGATTCCCTCCGGACCGTACGGGGAAATAGCGAATTCAAATATCTCGTTCCCCTGCTGGAAAACGTTGGTTTCTGAAAGGGATATATTCATGGAAATTTTCTGATTGGTATTCATGGACTGCACGAGTTCCGCAATCCGACCTCCCCAGCCGGTGCCCGACCGTTGGTGCGGCAATCCGGTCTGCCATTGCTGGATCTGATCCGCATGGGACATTAAACCAAGGGGAAGGGGATGGATTCCACTGTAAAATTGTTCTTTGGTCGTGGGTTCAATCAGGGTGCCCACGTTGGAAA
>CALGAA010000157.1 GCA_937952445.1 uncultured Bacteroidota bacterium
TGCAAAGAATCATTTCCATACCACTTCTCATCCTGTACCTGGCCGCATCCGTTGGCATTCAGGGGGTATCGCATTTTTGCGGGGATGATTTGGTGAGCACAGCCCTCTTTAGCGAAGAAAAGGGAGACAACTGTGATGAAATGACCTGTTGTGACATGCCGGGTTCTGACCAGGACGAGGAATGTTGCACCAACGTGAAGTTTGCTGTTTTTTACGAGTCGGAAAGGTCGCTTACATTAACTTCCAATACGATTGAATTGGAAGTGCCTGACCAGCAGGCCATTCCGTTTTCTTTTCTTCTTTTGCAGGAGCCGGAAGACCTGAACACATCAGGGATCGAGACTTTTGATCTGACCCTTCCTCCTGCCATACCCATATACCTCCAACATCATTCCCTGATTTTTTACGGCTGAGTCAATCCTTATCCAAATGTATTGTGATTGAACGGACCCTTCTGTCCGACAATCCTTATCATTATTGATTTATAACGTAAAATACACAAGAATGAAAACGTCATTTTTAATATTCTTTCCATTTATCCTTTTTTTCTTATCGAGTGTTCAGATTAACGCTCAAAGCAAAGTTTCAACCGATACAATAAAAGTCGAAGGCGTATGTAATATGTGCCAGGATCGAATCCAAAAAGCGGCTTTTGTCAAGGGTGTCAAATGGGCCGAGTGGGATAAAAGCACTCAGGAACTGGTCGTCATCTATCGCAACAAAAAGACGGATCTAAACCGGATTGCGACTGCAGTAGCGGAAGCGGGGCATGATAATTCGATCAAAAAAGCGCCCAAAGAGAAGTACAATGAGTTACCGGATTGCTGCGCCTACCGGGATGGAGTGCACGTCCATTAACCGAAATTGGAACAACATTTTACCGACATGGGTACATTCCATGGACATTTTGATATGGCACTATTGGGATTTAGGGAGGGGTATCTTTAAATCATACCTCCGCCGATGATCCCATTACAAAACATTTTAAACATGAAATATCAGATTATAGCCCTTATATTTTCTATTCTATTCGTTCAATCCGGCTGGGGCCAGGATGCAGGCACTGAAATTATTCATGGCCAGGTTCTGGAAGGCGACGATGACGGTCTTCCCGTGATTGGAGCTCACGTGAAATGGCTGGAATCAGGCCTGGGTACTGTAACGGATTATGATGGACATTTTGGGCTCGAAAAACGTCCGGGAAATGAACGACTGGTCATCAGTTATACCGGGTATCAGTCCGACACGGTCAGCGTGGTGACCAATCCTTTGGTTATTCACCTTCAATCCTCGGTCACCCTGGATGAAGTGACGGTGACCTATCGGAACAAATCCACAGAAATTTCCTCCATCGCTCCTATTAAAATGGAACAAATTTCTGAAGGCGAGCTTCGAAAAGCCGCCTGTTGTAATCTCAGCGAAAGTTTTAGTACATCTCCCAGTGTGGATGTGTCGTTTACCGACGCTGTGACCGGAACCAGACAAATCAGATTGCTGGGACTGGCGAGCCCATATACCATGCTTAGCCGGGAAAACATGCCAGGCATTCGCGGCCTCAACAGCATTCAGGGTCTGACCCATATTCCAGGCCCCTGGGTGTCGAGTATGCAACTGAATAAAGGTGCCGGAACTGTCCTCAATGGCTTTGAGAGCATCGCCGGACAGATCAATATTGAACTCAAAAAGCCCCACGATATGGAGCGGCTACACCTCAATGCATATGCCAACGAGGAGGGACGAAAAGAACTAAACGCCCTTTTCAGCCAAAAACTAAATGACAAATGGTCCACCTCGTTGCTCTTGCATGGGAATCACAACAATGCCAAAAGCGATCGCAACGACGATGGATTTTTGGATCATACCATCGGTGAGGGATTTTCAGGACTGTCCCGCTGGTCCTACCAGAGTGGTAAAAACCTAAACGCCCAGTTTCATATTATGGGATCCACTAAAAACGACATCGGGGGGCAAGTCGATTTTGATCCGGAATCGACCGAAGCCACTCCCACATATTGGGGAATGGACCGGAGAACAAACCACATCGAAGGATGGGGAAAAATCGGATGGTTGTTTCCACTTCCCTGGAAATCGATGGGGGTCCAATTTTCAGGATCCTATCACGACGAAGACAGCCGATTTGGATCCACAGCCTACCGGGGCGAACAGACCTCGTTCTATGGGAATTTCATTTTCCAAACCATTATGTGGAATACGAATCACAACATCAAAACCGGCGCCAGTATTCAATATGACCGATACGATGAATATTTGGGTGACCATCCCTTCAACCGAACCGAATTGGTGCCGGGGA
>CALGAA010000158.1 GCA_937952445.1 uncultured Bacteroidota bacterium
TTGGATGCCACCCTGGATCGCACGGATTTTGTGAAAGGAGATCTTTCCATGTGCCATGGTCCTCCGTGTATCGCATACTTGTATTGTAAGGCCTTCCAGATGAGTGGCATGGAAAGGTATATGACGAGGAGCAATTATTGGAAAAACCAGTGTGGGAGGGTTTTAGAAGAGTTAGAGGACCGGAAAAGGGAGGCCTTTTTGGGTAATACGGGGCTTATATATGGCTACCCGGGAATGTTTCTGGCGCTGAAGGCGCTCAACGGAGAAATCATCCAGGGATGGGATAGCTGGATGTTAATTTAAAAGCAATGATATGGAAAGCATGGTCATTTGTCATCCGGAAATAAAACACAATCGGCCTGAGGCTGTTTATGACGATCTTTTACTCAATGACCGGAAGTACCTGGTTGGATTATTGGATGTTCCTACCCGAAAATTTCTTACTGAGGAAATTCATGAGGAATGCATTCTGGTGAAAAAACTGGCCTTTTCATGTAATTACCGGGATATCGGGACTATGCACAATATGTATGAGACTTGCCTGAAACAAAGCAACGTTTCATCCATGTTTATAGCGCCTTTTGGTTCCGAGTTTTCTGCCGAAATTATAGAAGTGGGGAATAAGGTCAAGGATCTGTTCCCCGGTGATCGTGTGATACCCGATGGAACATACCCTGTCAGGGAAGATAACCTGATTGGCGGTTTACCCACGAATTATGCGTCCCAGCGGTATGAGATTTTACACGAAAAGCAAGTTATGAAAATTCCGCCGGACATGGATGTCGTGAAGGCTGCCGCATTTACCATTGGTGGGCAAACGATCTACTCCATGCTTCGGAAGCTGGGAATTCAAGCAGGAGGTAAAGTTCTGGTTCTTTCTGCCACGTCCAACACCTCTTTGGCCGCCCTGCGTGCCCTTCAGAATTATGATGTCGAGGTGTATGCATTGACGACAAGGCCTGAATCCCGAGAGATGCTTCTCCAACTGGGAGCGGATGTTGTTTTGGAAAGTATACTATTACCGGAGAATAAAACACGTGACTTTTTCATTGAAGAAAAGCTGGCTTTTAATTATGTCATCGATCCTTTCTTTGATTTACATCTGCCCGCCTTACTCCCATATATAGATTTCAACGGCAAATATGTCACGTGTGGATACTACCGTCAGCACGAATTTTTTCCAGTTGTGGAGCCCAATGCAAGTATCCCATTTCAATCTGTTTTCCGTACCCTCATACTCAAAAATATAACCGTGATCGGAAATTGTCTGGGCAGAAAGGAAGACCTGGTGCATGCATTGGAGGACTACCAGAAAGGAACGTTTGATATTTTAATTGATTCGGTATTTACCGGAAATCAGATTTTGGAATTTTTAAACCGATCATTTAATGATCAGCAACGATTCGGAAAAGTCATATATCGATATGAATGATCGAGATTTAAATATACCATATCGGGCTTTCGATCACTTTGTATTCAGGGCACCTGTGTTCCCCATGTCTTTCGTGAATAAGTTATATAACACCGGATTATCGGACTTCCTCAAAAAACGTTCTCCCATTATTGATCATGCCATTTATCTTGCCTCACCCAATCTTTATCGAAAGATTGACCGCCGGATTTCCGGGGATTTGAAGGAAGACAGCCTGAATTTTGATCTTTCACTCTTGAAATATTTGACGCGAATGTCCACCCGTTGTACCCCGTTTGGTTTATTTGCGGGCATTGGTACAGGACAATTTGATGATCATAGCGGCATCGTTTTGGACGTTCCCGAGGCACATAATACACACACGAAGTTGAGCCAGGATTTTTTATTTGCATTATATTCCAGGATTTCTACGGATCCAGAAGTGGCGCGTTCGTCCACGTATTTCACCAATAATACTTTGTACCGGAAACACAACCATCTTCGGTACATCGAATACAAAGATGAAAACCGTAGTCGGAAACATACGCTTTCATCCGTTGAGGTCAATGATGTACTGCTTGACATCATCCAGATGTGCCTGGGGGGGTGTAGCTGGAAAGAACTTCTCCTGTATTTAGGTAAAATGGATATACCTTCGGAAGAAGCGGAAAATTATCTTCGGCTGTTGGTTGAGAACCAGGTGATTACCAACCAACTGGAACCCACACCCATTTCTGAGGATAGCCTCACCCAATTCATTCAGAAACTTTGTTCAATCAGAGGGGGAACGAAGCATTATGTTTTTTGCCAGGACCTTTACAAATCCCTGCAAAATCTTGATGAAACAGGTGTTGTATTTAACATAGATGAATATCGATGTATAAACAAAAAATTGGAGGAGTACTTTCCGGATCTTAAAGCGTCAGGGACATTTCATGTCGATGTAGGTTTACGTACGAAAAAATCCACATTGGCAACGTCTCTTATTGAAGAGGTTCAAAAGGGAGTGGATGCATTGAATCGATTAACTTCCCCGAAACAACATCAATTTCTTACCCGGTTCAGGCAACAATTTTTCAGCAGATATGAAAATGAGGAGATTCCATTGGTTGAGGCATTGGATTCAGAGAGCGGAATCCCCGTTGACGATACGGATAAAAAAGACATGAATCCGATGATCGAAGACATTCCGTTGGGTCGATCAGAGGGAAGTGAATTTATGCAATTCGATCTTCAGCAAAAATATATGGTGGAAGAATATTTTGATTACCTGGAAAGACAGCAGCCAGATTCGATCCCAGAGCCTCTGAAACTGAATGAAGAGAAATTGAAAAACCTGCCGGTAACCTGGGATGACATTCCAGTCACCTTTTCGGTTATGGCTGAAATAGTCAGCAATAGCGCTGGCAGCCCATTGGTCTATCTCAAAGCCGTGACGGGTATCAACGCGGCTAAGACCCTGTCCCGTTTCCATCAGCTTTCACCTGAATTAAAAAAATTGATCGTCGAAATTGCCGACAAGGAAAAACGTTTTTATGCCGATTCGGTGATTGCGGAAATCTTACATATTCCTCAAACCCGAACCGGCAACGTCCTGATTCGCCCGGACGTTTATGACTATCAGATTCCTATCGTGACGCTTTCCACTAAGTCACTGCGATATCAAATTCCTGTACATGATATCATGATTTCCGTGGTGAATGGACAAACAATTAGATTGCGGTCCAAAAGACTCAATAAGTGGATCGTTCCCAGGCTATCGACCGCTCACAATTTCACCCATGATTCCATTCCAATATACCGGTTTTTGTGCTATGTGCAAATGCAGGATATTAGACCTGACCTCACTTTTCGTTGGAATAATTTATTGACAGGTCGGAAATTTCTACCCAGGGTCACTTATGGAAACGTGGTTTTGGCCACAGCAACCTGGAATTTTACCTCACAGGATTTACCCGGGAATCTGGATTTGGAATCCGATGGTTTTCACCGATCGATGCAGGAGTTTAAGGAACAGAATCAGTTGCCCGAAAGGGTATTGCTCACCCGGGGTGACCGTAGGCTATTGATTGATTTTACCAGGTTACAGTCATGTCAAATGTTCTATGGTGAAGCAAATAAAAAAGCTTTTACGGTAAAAGAATTTTTTCCTGATTTTGGAAATTCTCTGATCACAGACAGCCAAAACTCGTTTTTTGCAGCAGAATATATTTTTGGCTTTTATCGCAATCGGTTATGAATTTGCAACGGACATTTATACCGGGAGAAGAATGGGTTTTTCTGAAGATCTATGGAGGACCAAAATTTCTGGAGCAAGTTCTGGTGCAGGAAATATATGGCATATTGGAGGAAATGAACCATACGAACATAAATTACTACTTTTTCATCCGATATGCTGATCCCGATTACCATATTCGACTGAGGATGCACAATCTGGATCCGGGTCCCAATTATCCAATTATTGCATCTTTGACTTCCGCATTAGCCCAAAAAGTCAGGGATCGGAGTTTATGGCGCATTTCATACGAAACTTATCATCGAGAAATCGAACGGTACGGTAGTCGATGTATAGAGCTGGTAGAGCAATTATTTTATCTTGATTCGACTACCATCCTGAAATTTTTACTGGAAAGTGATTGTGGCAATGAATTCCGGTGGCTTTATTCGATGTACTGGATCGATCAATTGACCTCTGCTTTTCAATTTTCTGATGACAAAAAAGCGAATTTTTTTGATGGTCGTGTTCGGGCCTACGCGTCTGAGTTTGATTTACAGAAATGGGCACGTGTCAATATGGATAAAAAATATCGGAAGGTATCCGGTCAGATCGATCGATTGCTTCTGGCCGATGGTAAAGACTTCATATCCAGGAACATTAAGCCGGGGGTGTTTATGTTTGGAAAAGATTCAGCAACGTTGATCGATAAAATATTGGAAATGGACTCTCGGGGAATGCTGGAAATAGACCTGGACTCCCTGGTTTCCAGCTTGATTCATATGCATGTGAACCGTATGTTTCGCACGCGCCCACGAGTATATGAACTACTTATCTACTACTTTTTGAATAAATTCCACCGGTCTCGAATGGCGCGCAACAAGTATAGTTTGAATCCTTAGCTGTAGGTGTAATGAAATTCCAAATCAGGCATGACACGGCCTCTCTCTTTCAATCATAGGGAAAACCTTCCTCCTTCATGAGATATCGACCTTATTGATTGGTGCGGGTAGGTTTGACAGGCAATTGTTGTGGCAAATTGTCACTTACTTCCTCATAAAACCTGGACGTAACCTCTGAAAAGCCTTTCAACCCATCCCAGGAACGTGTATTTCGGTTTCAATATTCATCTTCTTCAATATTGACCAGTGGCAATGTCCTGGTTATAAGAACAAATCGAGTAATTCGTAGGTTTGAATCGAGGTGTAGAGATTCGGACAATAGGTTGTTCGTTATTTTGACCAATGCTATTCCAACGTTTCGGCGTAATTTTTGCAGCATATCAGACAGAAAAAATAAGCAAATGAGAAGTTAGCTGGAGAAAGGAAGAGCGAGAAACAGAATGCGAATGAGGAAATATCAGGGTGGAAGTGAGCGCTTTTGCTTTAAAAATAAATGTGTGGAGAAACGATCTGGTATGAAGAGTGAGAATGAGAGGGAGAATGAGGAAATATCAGGGTAAAATCTCCAGATTTCACCCTGATATTGTGCCCGGAACAGGAGTTGAACCTGCACGTCCAATGAAGGACACAAGGCCCTCAACCTTGCGCGTCTACCAATTCCGCCACCCGGGCTGGGCTATGGAAAGTGAGGGCAAATTTAAGAAAAATTTTGATCGGAAACGCCAAGGTAAGATTTTTCTCCAAAAATTTCTATTCCGGGTTTTTTATTGTTGTTTTGCACATTATTACATATGTTATAAAAAATTAATATATTAGCAGTTGGAAATGCAGTAATCCATACAACCCATGGCGAGAAAACGAAGTCGATCTAAAAAAAGTAAAGCCAAATGGACCATTGATAAGCGATGGCGGGCCATCACAGCTCTGTTTATCGCTATGATGTCGATTTTTTTGTTGATTGCACTGACCAGTTATATATACACGTGGAAGGACGATCAGGATAAGGTAATCGAATTTTCCTGGCAACTTTTATTGGCAAAAGACATTTCCGTCCAAAATTGGCTCGGGCGATTTGGGGCGATTATTTCCTTTATTACTTTTTACAAAGGCATAGGACTTGCTTCGTTTCTTTTGCCCGCATATGGTATCGGAATTGCAATCATAGTATACTTCAAGCGGCATTGGATGCAATTTATCCGACTTACTACTTATCTTAGTATCGCCATCCTGGTTTTTCCATTAACCTTTGAATTTCTTTTACATGCTTCTCCTTTTGCATGGGGGGGAGCGTTGGGGTATGCCTTGTACCAATATTTATCTTCGTTGATCGGGATGGTTGGACTTGGTATCCTGTTGCTGTTTATATTCATAGGGTTGGTATACTGGCACAATGAGTATTTGCCCCAGTTAAAAAGTACCTTTCGCTTTAAATGGTCAGCTTTTAGCAGGGGGCGGAAAAAATTTGTGGATACCTTCTTATCCGGGGAAGAAATGCAAAATTCAGAATCGCGCAAATCTTCTGAAACAGCAGTACAACCAAAGTTCGAAGACATGGAGTGGGAGGATACATCTGCAAACGGTCCCAAAGCATTGGAAGGGGCGATTGAACTGGATACCTCCAGTATTGTGATTGAACCCGAAAAGGCTGCAGATCAACCCTCTGAAATGGAAGAAACCGGGCATGGAATCCAGCTTGAAATGGATGAACATAGTTTTGAACCACCCTATCAGGAAGAGAAATCGGAGCCCCAAATCCGGGACTCTACCTTAAAGGATGACCATCTGATGGAGGTGGAACGGGAAGATGAAATGCAACTTCTGGAGCCCTACGATCCAACCAAAGAGCTGTCCAGTTATTCCAATCCGGTGTTGGATCTGCTTGATAATTATATGGTGGATTCGGTACACATCAATCGCAAGGAGCTCGAATCCAATAAGGATCAGATCATCACAACGCTCCAAAATTACAAGATCGAAATCACCAAAATCCGGGCGACCATCGGACCTACGGTGACACTCTATGAAATAATTCCAGCACCCGGCGTACGTATTTCGCGCATCAAGAACCTGGAAGACGATATTGCATTGTCTTTAGCTGCTTTGGGAATTCGGATTATCGCACCCATCCCGGGCAAGGGAACTATTGGTATCGAGGTGCCCAATAAGAAAAAGCAGATCGTCAGTCTGAAAGAAACGCTGGCTTCTGAAAAATTCAATGACGCCAAAATGGAATTGCCCATAGGTCTGGGAAAAACGATTAGTAACGAGGTGTTCGTCGCAGATCTGGCTAAAATGCCGCATTTGCTGATCGCCGGAGCCACGGGACAGGGTAAATCGGTGGGGATCAATACCCTGATTATGTCTTTGCTCTACCGCAAACACCCCAGTCAGGTTAAGTTGGTGCTGATCGATCCCAAAAAGGTGGAGTTGTTCCCGTACTCCAAACTGGAGAAACATTTTCTGGCTTTTATGCCTGATCAGGAAGAACCCATCATCACCGATACCAAAAAAGTTGTCCATACGCTCAACAGCCTGTGCATGGAAATGGATGACCGGTACAATTTGTTGAAGAAAGCACACGCTCGTAACATCAAGGAATACAACAAAAAATTTGTGGATCGTAAACTCAATCCATTGAATGGACATAAATACCTGCCATTTATTGTCCTGGTGATTGATGAGTTTGCGGATCTGATCATGACCGCCGGAAAAGAGGTCGAACTCCCAATTGCGCGACTGGCTCAGTTGGCCCGAGCGGTAGGAATTCATTTGATCATTGCCACCCAAAGACCTTCCGTCAATATCATTACCGGAGTGATCAAAGCCAATTTCCCGGCCCGGATCGCCTTTAAAGTGACCTCGAAAGTGGATTCCAGAACGATATTGGATGCAGGGGGTGCTGACCAGTTGATCGGTCGGGGAGACATGCTGTTGTCGGTTGGTAGCGATGTCATTCGGTTGCAGTGTGCCTTTATCGATACACCAGAAGTGGAGCGTGTGATCGATTATATCTCCGAACAACGGGGATTTAGCGAACCATATCTGTTGCCTGAGTATAGTGATCCCAATGAGGATGACGGAGATTCCTTGGGCGAGATCAAGGTGTCCGAGTTGGATGAGTTGTTCACCGATGCTGGCCGGTTGGTAGTGATCAATAACAGCGGCAGTACATCCATGCTTCAGCGGAAATTGAAACTCGGTTATAATCGCGCTGGGCGAATCATGGATCAATTGGAGTATTTTGGGGTAGTGGGGCCCAGTGAAGGGAGCAAGGCCCGGGAGGTATATTTTGACAGCGAAACCGAACTAATGGAACACCTCGAGGCCGTGATCAATAGTGGGAGGTAAGGGGCTGCGCCCGTTTGGATACTTCGTGTGTTTGGTGGCTTTCAGACGTTTGGTCGGGTTACAGCAGTAGCCTTTAGTTTTGAACTGTGTTCGACAATTTCTCAACCATGGAACAGTGCCAGAGCAGAGGAACTGATGACTGATTCCTAATCCTAGACTGAAAGCTAATCCCTGATTGATTTCTGATCTTCATATTCAGGGAAAACCAGGCAGATATCTGCGGTATTGCAAATCCTTTTTCAACAGCTTACTATAATCAGGTCATTATTGCGGGCACGGTAGTCGCACATCGTCAATCCATTAATGTGCCTCCAGCCAGTTTTTTCCGGTGCCTACCTCGACCAGAATGGGGACATTCAGTCCAGGCAGGGCGTTGATCATTTCCTCTTGTACCAGAATTTTCATTTCTTCCACTTCTTCTTTTGGTACATCAAACATCAATTCATCGTGCACCTGAAGCACCAGTTTGGACTGCAGTTGGCTTTCCTTTAACCTGTCGTGGATCCTGATCATCGCCATTTTGATCATATCCGCCGCTGTGCCCTGGATGGGCGTATTGATCGCGATGCGCTCTGCGCCCGCCTGGGCCAGTCTGTTTCTTGAGTTGATATCACGTAAGCCGCGTTTTCGACCGAGCAAGGTCTCCACATAGCCATGCTCCCGCGCAAACTTCACCGTATCGTCCATGTATTGTTTCAATCCTTTGTATTGCTTAAAATAAGCCTCGATCAATTGCGACGCTTCCTTTCGGGGAATATCCAGTTGTTGCGAAAGATTGGTCGCACCGGCTCCGTATATGATACTGAAATTGACGGTCTTGGCCTGTCGTCGCTGTTCGGAAGTGACTTCCTCATACGGCACATCAAATACCCGGGCTGCGGTAGCGCGGTGAATATCCTGGTCATTGTTGAAGGCTTCCAACATAGCTTCGTCACCGCTCATGTGAGCGATCAGCCTGAGTTCGATTTGTGAATAATCCGCCCCTAGCAATACATGGTTTTCATCTGCCGGAATAAATGCCTCTCTTACCTTACGCCCCGCCTCGGTTTTGATAGGAATATTCTGGAGGTTGGGATGGTTCGAGCTCAAACGGCCAGTTGCTGCCAGGGCCTGATTGAAACTGCTGTGAACTCGGCCCGTTTTCGGATTTATCATTTTTGGCAAGGCATCCACATAGGTGGATTTGAGTTTCATAAGCCCCCGGTATTCCAGGATCATGGAAACAATTTCATGGTCCTTTTCAAGCTCACCGAGTTTGGCTTCATTGGTGGAATATTGCCCCGTTTTGGTTTTGCTCCAACGATAAGGAATCTTCATGACATCAAATAAAATTTCGCCTACCTGCTTGGGACTGTCAATGTTAAATACTGTCCCGGCCATCGTGTGAATAGCTGATTGAAGTTCCAGGATTTGTTCTGTCAGTTCCTTGCCGTATTCTACCAGGAACTGGCCATCCATCCGGATCCCATTGAACTCCATGTCCGCTAATATTTTGATGATCGGTTCTTCTATATCAAAATACAGCTTATCGAGTTTTTCTTCTTTTAACCGTTGGTACAAATAATCGTGGAGCTGGAGTGTAATATCCGCATCCTCGGCCGCATACGCCGTCAATTTCTCAATATCGACCTCCCTGAGTTTTTTTTGTTTTTGCCCTTTCTTTTCGGTGAGTTCATCATAAGAAATGGTCTTATAGGAAAGATAGGTCTCAGCGAGATAATCCATATTATGTCGAAGCTCTGGTTGGAGCAGGTAATGGAAAAGCATGGTATCGTGATAAATACCCTTGACCTCTATCCCGTAATTTTTCAACACGATCGCATCGTATTTGATGTTTTGGGCAATCTTTTCAATATTGGGATCTTCAAACACCTCCCGAAATTCTTCCAAAATCGTCAAGGTCTCCTCTCGATTTTCGGGAACGAGGATAAAATAAGCTTTTCCCGCTTCAATACTGAAGCTCATTCCGACTAGTTCAGCTTCCATCGGATGTATGGAAGTGGTCTCGGTGTCAAAGCAAAACCGTGAAACAGATTTGAGTTTTTGCACTAATTCTCCTCTTTTTTCAGCCCCTTCTACCAACACATACTTTTGGTCTGTATTATCGTATTGATTTGGAGCGATTTTATCGATAACGGTTCCCCGGGATTGGGATTCACCCTCAGGAAAAAGAGATTGCTGAACGCCCGATGGGGGAGGGTCTCCCAAAATACTTTGCGCGAGGGTCCGGAATTCCAATTCGGCAAACAATTCTGTCAGTCTTTTTCTGTCTGCCTGGTTCATCTCAGTCAACTCGGGATCAAATGCAATCGGGGCTTCGGTATTGATAATGGCCAATTGTTTGGAAAGCAAGCCCTGATCGCGGTACGTTTCGAGATTTTCCCGCATTTTACCTTTCAATTCATCCGTATGATCGAGCAGGTTTTCGATGGATTTGTAGGTTTTTAAAAGCCTGGCCGCTGTTTTGGGACCTATTCCGGGTATTCCCGGAATGTTGTCCACGCTATCCCCCTGTAGACCTATCATATCCTGTACCTGATCGACGTGTTCAATATCCCATCTCTCCAGGACTTCCGGGACGCCTAAGATTTCCACGCCATTCCCCTGCCTCGAGGGCTTATATATTTTGATGTTCTCGCTGACCAACTGTCCAAAATCTTTATCCGGGGTCACCATGTACACCTTAAATCCTTGTTTTTCGGCTTGCTTTGCCAACGTCCCGATGACGTCGTCCGCTTCAAAATTGTCGAGTTCGAAGATGGGGATATTAAACGCTTTCACTATTTCCTTTATATACGGAATCGCAATCCGGATGTCTTCCGGTGTAGCATCTCGCTGGGCTTTATATTCCGGATAAAGATCATTCCGGAAAGTGATGTTGCTTTTGTCAAAAGAAACAGCCAAATGGGAAGGCTGGTGATTGACGATAATGTCCCATAACGATCTGGTAAATCCGGTTATCGCCGAAGTATTAATACCTTTAGAGTTCATCAAAGGGCGGTTGATAAAAGCATAATGGGCCCGGAAAACGAGCGCATGACCGTCCAGGATGTATAGCGTTTTTTGATTCATGATTGGTTGGATTTCGATTGAGGGAAGCTCAAAGGCTACCCTTGGGTTCGAAGTTAAGAAAATAATTTTATCTGAGAATATATTCAGTTTAGTCCACGTATAGAGCATGGATTCCTTCGCTCATAGTTATTTTACGTCAACGCCGATTGTACATTCCCACTTTTGGTAATGGTGCGTTTGGATTTGTAAAAGTTTGGTCATCAGGAGATTGAAGTAAAAAAGGTTTTTTTTGACGGTGGTTGAAAAAAGGCAAGTGGGCTTTATCGTCGCGGTCACACCTCCAGTTCCGGCTTTAATTCCTTCAGGAACTTTTGCAAAAAACCATATTCGTACACTTCGTCATCCGTGATGGTACCATTGTAGGCAATGATGTCGAGATCGATCGTCCGGGGTCCGTTTTTTGGACCGGATCGTTTACGGCCCAGCCGATTTTCAATGCTTTTTAATTCAGATTTTAAGGTGTCAAATGGGAGAGTGGTATCCAGGATTACTGCTCCGTTGAGAAATGCAGGTTGTTCCTTCATTCGCTCAGGTTCGGTATATATCAGATTGGTTTGTTGCCGAATCGGTCCGATCCGGGTTAATTGCTCCAGGGCAAGTCTGGTATTTTGTTCGGGATCGATATTGGAGCCCAGGCTTATGATAGCTTCATTGAGTCTGTCGTTGCCTTCTACCTCCACCCAGACATTGTCCGAAAAACGCAACGCGTAGGGTTTTTCCACTCGCACCACGATATCCCTGGTATAAGGGTTTTCCCGGATGATTTCCAGAATGTCATCTGCCACTCGTTCCAGGAGATGGAAAGATTGCCGATCGACGTGGTGTATAATTTTCTTTGTAATGGCTTTGTAGTCAAGCACATCCTTTTCCTGATCGGTTTGGATGGCCCGGGAGGCATCGTACCGGAAAGTAAAATTGATAATCAGGTCCTGCAATTTCTCGGTTTCCCATTTTTTAAATCCTATGTAAGCCCGTAGTCGCAGTTTTTCGACCTGGATGCGTACCAGCTTTGGCTGTCGAACCGGGTCATTGTAAATGTTCTCCTCCATCGATATATAAAATTTGTCCGGTAAGAAACGGATTTTTTACCAGATATTGAATGGCTTGTTGGATATCCCGGGGACCCCCGGATTTTTGCAAAGGAATGCCTTCCGCTTTTTGGTCTAAATACGATTGATCCTTTCCGGCGGGTGGCAGGATTAAGCCGGGCGCGATTCCATTGACCCTGAAAGATGGCCCACAAGATCGGGCAGCGATCAGGGTCAGATCCCGGAGGGATTTTTTGGACAAAAGATAGTCGAGGTGGTCGGTCTGATACTGGGTCACTTTGGTATCCAATATATTGATGATATGGCCCGATGAATAATGGTTGACAAACGTTTTGAGGAGGGAATACGGACTCCGGAGATTGATTTTATAATGTAAATCCAGAAGGTCCTCAGATGTTGTCTCAAATCCGGATGCTTTAAATATCCCTGCACTGTTCACCAATATTTCGATTCGAAAATCTGGATGGATTTGATCAAATAAAATAGGCCCGCTATTGGGCTGGCTGAGATCCTGAGATATTAATTGGCACTTCACCCCGTTTGCTTCGATCTCATCTTTCGTTTGACGGGCTTCTTCTTCTGATGAGCCGTAATGGAGTACGATCGAATACCCCAGATTGGCCAGGGACAAGCAAATGTTTTTGCCAATGCGATGAGCTCCTCCGGTTACGATAGCTGCCTTATTTTTTTCCATATGAATCAGATGTGGACTTTCCCATGGGGCAAAACCAATATAAAATAAAACCTCTAAATTTACGAATCCTCATTCCAGGTTTCACTATCAACCGGTAATCTGACATTGATTAAAACACGTAAATATACTTGAGGAGGATTTGTTCGGTGATGCTGACCCGCTTGCCGGTGATGGCATTACCATTTTCATCCCTTTTGACACCCCCGACAGCGTTGCTATCTGAGATTTGAACCATGACGTCGTCGTCGTAAAACAAATTGGCGAGTACGCTGAGCTGGAGACCTTTGTAAATTTGAATGGCCAGTTCATTCACCCAATCAATGTCAATATTTTGGGGTTTGTCGAGATAGTTGGAATACATACCGAGTGTGGTACTGTAGGTAATCCGCTCAGGAACCAGAGCTCCGCCATATCCTATTTTCAATAATCCCCCGATCTGGTGGTCCGTGTTTTCATAATCCGTGGCACTGGTCCACGGATTCCCGTGAATGCCGAGTGCTGCGATCTCATCATCGGCCACGATCAAGCCTTTGTAGGATACTGGCGAAAGATAGATGGACCACGCCTTGGTCGGTTTGTAGTCAATCCCTACCCCCAGTATGATTGTTGCCGGACTAAACATTTTAGAAGATAAACTGGTCTCCAGGATTTCGATATCTTTGATGTAGTTTCCTCCGTCAACGGCACTGTTGTAAGTAGGCGTAAACTGCGAAAGGAAACTGAAGTCCACGGCATAATTGAACTTGGCTCCTTTGGCCACAGCCAGTCCAAATTTTGAATTTATACGGAGTTCATCGAAGCTTTTTTGGAAAGGTGTTTTAACGTCCGAATTGGACCGAATAACTCCTGCGCCCAATTTTTGCATGGCCAGATTCAGAGAAAAGTTATTAGTCCAATAGTGATTTTCTCCAATCAAGTTGGCAAAATAACTGATAGCGCCCCCAAATCCGATGCGATTTTCACCTGAACCCAATTTAGGATTGAGAAAAGCGAGTTGACCAATATCGAGCCCCAATCCGCCGCCGTGGATCCATCCGGTGGTATCGGCTTCCTGTGCGGAGGCTTTTTTGATCGACTCCAATCGCTGAGCATTGTTGGCCTGAGCATGAATATGGATTTGGAAAGTGAGAAATGCAAGAAGGGTAAAAGTGATCGATTTGATGTTCATAACGTAAGTTTTATGGTAATAGGATACTTTGTTTATGATTCAAAAGCGTTTTGGCTTGGAAAATTGCCTGAGTTTCCCCAATTTGCGGCAAATGTAGTTCATAATTGAGTCAATAACCAGGTGAACAAACGAAAAATTAACGGCCATTTATTTGAATTGTTTATATCCGAACAGGAGATTAATAAACGGATAACAACATTGGCGGATGAATTTAGTCGTACAGCAACAACTCAACTGACTATGGTTCCGGTTATGGTAGGTGCTTTTTATTTCTCCTACCAATTTCTCGCCCACCTTGATCATCCCTATAGGATGCTGAGCGTGCAGGCAGCGAGTTACCAGGGTGTGGAGCAATCTGAGGACTGTCAAATTTCCTTTTTGAAGGAAGACCGTTGGATCAGAGGGGCTCATATCGTAATTTTAGAAGATATTGTGGACACAGGTCGGACGTCTCATGAACTCGAAAGGTATTTTTACGAAAGGGGGGCAGAATATGTCGAGGTGGTGGCTTTGTTTTATAAACCTGGCAAACTTCGATATGAATGCAATCTTACGCATTTTGGATTTGAAGTGGGGAATGAATTTCTGGTGGGTTATGGACTGGATGTGGATGAAGAGGGGCGGTATCTGAAGGATGTGTGGAAATTAGTGAATGGCAATTAACTCAAGTTCCTAAAAATGACCTTGTAGATGCTACGTGTGAAAAATGAAATTG
>CALGAA010000159.1 GCA_937952445.1 uncultured Bacteroidota bacterium
ATACTAGCCAACTGCAAAAATTTTACAAAATTTGGTTTTTAGGCGAATAAATCGTTCTTTTGATTGTAAGGATTGCCTAAAAAGATAACAGGAAGGTGAACTCAAAATCACTATTTGACCTTTACAGAGACAAAGTTCTCGGCTTTTTCATCAAGTTTTTACACGATGAAGAGCTCGCTCGTGATTTGGCCCAGGACATTTTCTTAAAACTGTTTGAAAAAAAGGCAGAGCTAGATGAAATAAGTGACCTCGACCGGTACATCTACCTTACGTGCCGCAATCTCGCGTTTGATCATCTGAAAAAAGCAGCCCACGACAAAAAATACCGAAACTATATTCTCCTCGCCGGAGCAAGAACACAGCCCCCGGAAGTGAATCGGAAAATGGATGTGGATCATTACCGGACCATCCTGGAAGATTCGCTCAAACATCTGCCAGATCAACAAAGACTCATTTTCAATCTGAGTAAAAGAGAGGGATTGTCGCATGAAAAAATTGCAGAAATGCTCAATATTTCACCCCATACCGTCCGGAACCATCTGTATCAGGCCGTGAAAAACCTCCGGGCTACTACGCCCGATATCGAAATGATTCTGGCCATGGTAATTATCCTTTCGGGGTTGTAGAAAAAAATGGGTAACTCCGCATAAAGTCCGGCACGACGTTGTGGGGCAAAGGCCGACTCCCGATGAAAACCGGGCTGAGGTGGTCAGGATTAATTTGAATGGATCATGGCGATGGGCTCAATGGCGTCCCCAGGCATTCGGGCAGTTCGCGATACCTACTCCACCTTCATTATTCCTTTCATCAAACGCCAGTGTCCGGGAAACGTACAGACATAAGGATAATCCCCTTTCTTTTCCGGTGCTGTAAATGCCAGGGTGTACGTCGCCCCCGGATTCACCAGAGGTGAAGCGTGCATGACGGCCTCCAATTCCGGAATAAAACCTTTTTCCTGTGCTTTCGGATCGGCCACCATTTTATCCGCAGCCATACCTACCTGCTCCAGCGTTCCGGGATGTAAAATCAGAATGTTGTGCAGCATCACATCGTTGTTTTTGAAGACGATAGCCACCGGTTGACCTGCCTTTACCTTGATTTGTGGCTTGTCAAACTTCATTTGCCCCACGATCACACCCATTTCGATAAATTGGGTATCGGCAGGAGCAAAGACTTCCTCCCCAAACTTTGTCCCTCCCACTGCATTCGATCGATCCGGATTTACGTCACCAAAAGACACATGGTGGGCCGGAAAATGAAGAGACATCAGTAGAAACCCCACCAACAAAACCATTACAAAATTTAACCGCATATTCGATTTTTGAGAAATCATTCAATTTTCAGGATGCAATATTACATCAAATAATAGTTCGCCACATCATAAATTCCTATGAGTATTTCTTCATCTTTTGCCGGTTCATCATCACTATAAGCCTTACGTAGGCCCCACCAGTACTCTGTCCAGACAAAATTTTTTATTTCACCCCAGTTCTTAATCTGAAGGCGGACGAGGACCATGCAATGGATTGGCTCTTCCTTCATTCCCGGATCCACTTTTTACCTCCACGATAAAATCTTCTTCACCTACATCAGATTTTATAAGCACGATGATTTCGCGAATTCCTTCCTCCAGATTGATTTCGAGACCCTGTTCTCCCGGAGTTTGTCGCCGGGCATCTATCCAGACCTGTTCGACCAATCCCGGATCAAAAACGAGCTCAACCATGCCCGGCGCCAGGACTTCAATGCCAAATCTCAATGCTTTCACCTCGCCCTGAATTTCGTCCAGGGGCAACCCTCCTGACACCTTGCTGTACACAGGCATCCAGGAAAAGGAATCCCCCTCATCGGCAATCACCCCCTTGCCTTCTTCCTCCATCCGTTGCATCGCATTGTCATCCAGGGACATAGCTTCCCAGTACCGAACATAGTTATATGCAGGAACCCGGAAATCACCCGGTTCACCAATTTTAGATAAAAATCCAATAAGATCCACAAATTCCTCCCGCGTCAATCCACTCGTCAGGCCAGGAGGCATCAACGACCCCGGGACGTTTTCGTGGGACGAAATCTGGTATTTCGGGACCGATACTTCATTTCCCACTACATCCCGCAATACCACTTCGGAATCGGTTTCCCGAACAAAATATCCCATAACCACGTTGCCATTTTTCTTCACGATCTGATTCAATTCATATCCATCCTTAATTTCCTTACCCGGATCCAAAATGCTACTGATAATGTAATCCGTCGGTGCATTCGCCCCCAAACTGCTTAAATCCGTGCCCAACTTTCCCCCGGCACCACCAATGGCATGACAGGATGCACATCCCAGTTTTCGATAGACCAGTTCACCCTTGTAGGGATCTCCGTATGCCTTGATATCCAATTCCAACCGATCCGCTTCCCAATTACTTAATTGCTGGGGCATCGTCGCCTTCACTTCTTCGATTTCTGCATCGCCAAAAACAGCTATCAGACTTTTGATTTCTGCGCTTTCCTTTCGCGTCGAGGACATCGAATTGATCAATTTCATCCCCACCCGGGCAACTGGATCCGAGACCTCAGCGTCAGACAACGCATGCGCCAATTCCCGCAATCCATTTTGGTTGGCATAGAATGCGGAAAGCAACTTCGATATTTGCGCTTCGTCGTGCAGACTGGCCAGCAAGGGGGCGGCCTGAGATGCTGCTGTTTGGGCATCCAGCGAGATCAATTTGCTAATCGTCAGAACCCGCAAATCCTCCGGGTACGGTTCCCTGGTAAATTCCAACAACGCCCGTAGGCTTTGTTGGTCTCCCAGATTGGCCAGCGCTGAAATACCCGTTTGACTTTTCTCCTGCTCCCCACTTCGAGCCCATTCGACAAACTGAGGACGGTATTGCTCCAGCCCCCATAGACTTGCAGCGGTCATGGATTTTTCCGCGACCTCCTCCTCAGAAGCCCCGAAAAGAGTTGCAATCCGGGACAAATCCGTGTCCGGTTTTACGGCTCTTTGTTCCATGGTTTTAATGAGAGTATTCAGCAGACTGAGCTGCTTGCTCTGGTCGCTTAACATTAAATCAAACAGTTCCGACAGCGCCGCAGCACTCCCATATCGGGTAACATTATCCAAAAAATCGTTCTCGTATTCTGCGGGCAACTGCCCGTTGCGGTACATATCGACCAGATGGGCAACCGCCTCCGGAGATGAAATAGATTTGAGGGCGAAAGCCTTCTTTTTATTCCCGTCAAAATAGTTTTTATCCGCTTTGTACTGCACATACCAGATGGACTCCAGTTCCTGCATGGTTTGCCACAAGGCAAAATCGAGGTACTGATCCATTTCCTGGTCCAGTATCCTCGTGGCCACTGCGGCAGTTTCCGGCCTGACCGATTTCCGTAAGGCTATCACCGATTCAAGTCGGACCACCGGGTCTTCATCCCGCACTCCCCGGGCCAGATATTCATCAGCAAGAGGATATAAATTATATTGATAGTATAATGCCCGGATCGCCGCTGCACGGATTAAGGGCTCCCCAGAGCTCAATAATTTTTCCAATATGTCCTGCGCGGCAATATCAAGCGATTGATACACCCAAAATCCTTCCAACAACCATTGGTCGTAGGCTGCATCTTCGGGATCGAGGGAGGAAATCCAGGTCCCCAAATCCTTCTCCACCACATCCCGGCCTCGTTCTCGCAACACCCGTCTGGCTTGATCCCGGGTCCAGGCCTCCGGAAGCTTGAGAAAATCCAACAGTTCCAAATTGGTCGCATTAACCAGGTCCGGACTGGAAACCAAAGGGCTATCTTTGCGGGTGATCCGCCAAATCCGGCCATGCTCATGATCCCGCCGCGGGTCCCTGAAATCAACTTCCCCGTGCTGAATGATCGGATTGTACCAGTCTGCCACATAAATAGCTCCATCGGGCCCCTCCAGGATATCCACGGGTCGAAACGCCACATTGTTGGAATACAGCAAGTCTGGTTCTTGCTTTGACGTATGACCGCTACCCAGCCGCTCCAGTGAAAATCGATTGATCCGGTTCGCTCTGAAGTCGTTGGTGATCAAGCTACCCCGCCAGTCTTCGGGCATGTGTCGACTGGTTACGATGTCCAGACCGCTGTGCTTGGGTTGCCCCGGATTCAATCCCCGGAGAATCCGCCGGGCACCTGGGGCGGTCATAAATGTAGCTCCCTGAAATCCGTAATTGATCCCTTCGGTCCCGGCACCATCCGTGAGAAAAGACTGGCCGTATTGATTGAACTGAAGGCCCCATGGATTGACCAATCCTCTGATCACCACGTCCAGCTCCCGGGTCAGGGGCCGGTACCTCCAGACTCCTCCGCCCTCCAGTCTGCGAACCCCGTGAGGCGTTTCGACATGGCTGTAGATGTAAATGGATTGGTTGAAATACAAGCTGCCATCCGGACCCCAGCGAAACGTATGAATCAAATGATGGGTATCGCCCGTGCCAAATCCCGACAGGATTACCCGACTCTGGTCAGCTTTTCCATCACCATCGGTGTCTTTCAAATGCAAAATTTCGGTTGAATTGGCCACATACACGCCTCCATCCCCCGGGAGAACTGCGGTCGGAACCCGCAACCCATCGGCAAACAGGATTGATGTATCAGCACGTCCATCGCCATCCGTATCCTCCAGTACAAAAACCTTTCCGGTGGGATGAGCTCCCGGCTTCGGTTGGGGATAATCGCTGCTTCCTACCACCCACAACCGACCCTTTTCGTCCCAGTTCATCTGAATGGGTTTTTCCACCATGGGTTCAGAAGCAAACAGATTGACTTCGTACCCGTCAGCAGGATAGAGCGTACTCAACTGGTATTCGGGATCCGGATCCGGGATACTCCGCAGCTTATCCTGCGCGGTCAATGTCGTAGTCAAACCCAACAGAAATGCATAGCCCACGAATGCAATGGACCACCGCCGCCCGGTTTTCCCTATACCTTTCCACCTGTTTACGTTATAATAATTTTTCATTTACTTATTGATTCGAGTGAGTTGAATCGACCGCGGTGTCTGCAAATCCATCTGCTCTATCTTTTTTTCCAAGCGGTCGATAAATAAACTATTAATGCCCAGTTCGTAAGTGTTCTGACCCTGTTCGTATCTCCTGAAACCGACCAGATACGTTCGATTGAGCGGACGATACTGCCAAAAATACAAATCAAATATTTCAGCGTAAATATCCTGAATCGTGCGTGCCAGGTCGAAAGATGGGCCCTGATTTATTTCTACTCCATCCGCGAAGTCCGAAGAGGAGGCGGCCAAAATGTGCTGCCCGTCGATTGTTAACCCGTAAATGCCTTTTTTCAACCCCTGTACTTTCAGCCATTGAGGGTATACATTTTCTTTGTTGACCAATACCGGATTGGCTTTCGTGGATATTTCCAGACTGACATGAGTTCTGCTGATGTTTTGATCGCTTACTTCCATCCCATCTGCAGGTACCACGTTTTGTTGTCGGGCATCAACTTCCAGGTGCCAAACGGGCAGGAGTTGTCCCAGAACTTTTAAAATTTGCTTTCCCACCTCAAGATACCCTTTTCCGTTCAGGTGAATTCCTTCGGTATGGTAATAGGTGCGACCGGATTCCATGAACCCCGAAAACAAGTCGACAAAAGGTTTTTGATTTCTCTGCGCCACCTCCCGGATTTTTTCCGAATAGTGGGCCAAATGTTCGTTCCGCCGGGACATATCCACGTCGAGATCCATTGGAGAAAATTGTGGGATCGTAGAAAGTAAAACGGATTGAGCGCCCATTTGATCGATATCGTGGATAAGTCGTTCAAGGCTTTTTTCAAAATCATCCAGGCCGGCTTCTTCCTGGTACGCTTCCACATTACCGTATCCGATGACGACGAGATCCGGCCTGAGTGTATCAATTTGCTGAAGGAGAAGGTCGTAAGGCTCGGGTGGACGGGAAATATAACTCCGAGCTTTACCATCTGCGGTATCGCCTGACCAACCTAAATTTCGAAATCTGGGGTTTTGTTCAGGCCATGTATTCAAAAACAGCCATTCGAGAATTCCGTATTTTCCGGCTTCTTCGATCAGGGAATTTCCGATGAAGACCACGCTTCCCGATGCGGGGAGCTGCCAGGATGGCTTTACTTCGTCATTTTGACCGTACGAGCTAAACAGCAGCACAAATTGGAAAAAGAATACGCACGACCAACGGAACAGACTTGTTTGTATCGAGGCCACACTCGCCGGAAACAATGATGACGTGCCTCCCGAAGGTGGAAAATATTTTGACAACATGTTGAATCTATCAATTTATGAGTCCCAAAAGTACGGAATGACAGCCCAATACTTGCATACCAATGCCTACTTTATCCCCACCTCCATTTCGGAAACGAGCTGACATTATCGAATGGGCAAGGAAACGATTCCTGGATAGGCTTGTCCACACACCACTTTGGAATGCTTCTCACCAAAATTTCCAATCACACATCAATTCAGACCACCACAGCCTCTCCCATACCGTCAATCCCATTCTCGCCCAATTCTTAAACCTCAAATTTCCATTTCAACCGATCTTCCTGCATAGATAATACGATAAACCGACCCTTGACCTCTTCCCCCTCCCGGGAAAAAGTTAATATGTTCGTTCCATCCTCAGGCGAAGAAGAGATATAGTCTATCCCGTCTCGCGTAGTCACCGCAATTGTACCTTGTGGATCGATCACCTGTACAGATTCCACAAAAGAATCGACCTTCGCTGAACCTTCAATCACAGAAATGAAGGTTTTCACCCCTCTGCCGCGGCAACGACGAACGACGTAGGGTAAAACAGCACCTACATCAGAATTTTTCCAATCCCGTTGCCCCCATCCATTCGCCAGAAAAAATTCTTCCTCACCCGTGCCTACGCCCCAAAACCGGCATTCCATCCCCTGATTCACGGGCCAGGTCATTTTCCAGGATTCAGACCTGTCCGCTTTCCGGATATCTGTAAAATCGTATAAGGCTCCCTCGGTCACATTTCGCAATGACAACCCTTTGACCTCATACGATTCTCCCGAGAGATGGAATACATAATCCTGAATTTCTCCCCCGTCCACCCGGAAAAAATCAACCGCATAATTTTTCCCCGATCCATGGTCAATAAGAGCGGAGGTTCGGCGGTAAATCCGGGTTTCATCGTACGCACCGGAAGTCGCCTCCATGACCTTCACATGGGGGGAGGTCTGAAAAAATTCAATCCGGCCACCCCGCCCTCTCGTTTTTTGGTCTTTTTCATCCACCAGGACGGTATTATGCGCCAACGTTCGAATGTTTCGCCATTTTTCGGGATGGTCCCAGAGGTAACCCAGATCAGATAAAACCTCCACGCCATTTTTCCAATAATACAAATGCAGACTGTCCTTTTCGTGGTGGATCCCCCAATGGCTCGCGCTCAGCAACAGCAGGCTTTCCCGACCGTCAACCCCCGTCCGCATATGCCCGATCCGGAGCTCAGGGGGACACCAATCCGGCAACTGAAGAGGCGGGGAGGGTACGCGGGAAATGTCCGGATCCCGGAAAAAAAGAGAGAAGGAAGTAGGACTGTTGGGCCTGGCCAGATCTAGGGCAAAACCTGGGTCATCAATTCATATGTTTCCAGATCGTCCTGAAACCAATCCGGATGAACCGGGCCGGAGGGTTGGGTCAAATCATCTCCACACATCTCCCGGAGTAGAGCCAGGTATTCTTTTTTTTCCGGATAATTGGCCACCATCAGATCCACATAGGACACCGCCAATCCAAGTTCTTGAAATGAATCCGCATAGGGCGGGTAATGGAGGTCCCCCTGCAAGCCATTGAAAAATGCCTGCCATACCTGGTCGTATCCGGTCTGATGGTAAACATTGAGCGAATCGATGCGGTGGCCTGAAGAATCCTCAAAGCCAGGCGGATCACTATATCCTTTGGAAGCTTCAGCAAAATCCCAAATCCCACCCAGGGTCATCAGCCCGTAAAAAGCTGATTCGCTCGTGGTACCATCTTTCAGATACCATTCATTAATCGTTTTTTGAAAACCTTCCAGGCCAAACCGGAACAATTCCGGATGACCAACGCACATCCCCACCAGGGCCACCGCCGTTCGGTTGCTGACGGATTTGTTGTTCATCTTTTTATCGCAGACCAGGAGGATCGTACTCTCAAGCAACAAATCCCGCTCGATCGTGATCCGGTCCGCATCTGTGTAAACGGGTTCCTCGTTGTGGTCAGTGGCGGTACAGGTCATGTCATAGGCCTCCACGACTTTTCGGATAAAATCCGATTCCAGTCCCACTCCACTCGCCCGGCCGGCGCTCCAATATCCGGTCCACAGTGCGCCATCGGGTTCATTGGGCGGGGGTGTCAATTCAGGTTGGGGAAGATCACCAATGTGCAAGGCCGCAATCCTCGGATCCATATCCGCGTATTCGCCGTAACCTTCGTGAACCAGCCAATTGGGATAACACGCCGCCAGTCGTAGCAATATTCTCCGGCACGCCTCAGCGTACGTAGGGTTTTGAGTCAGCAGATACACCTCGGCCAATAAGCGGGCAAAACCTGCGCTCCACTGGACCTTTCGGGAACGAATATTAGCCGAAAAACTGGGTCTGCCCTGGTTGAATCGAAATATTTTGAACGTTTCACCGCCATAAAAGGTCAGTTTCTGGGGTATACCCCATGAAGCGTGGAGTACGACCGATTCAGGGTATGCGTCATGGGGAAAGATGGTTCCACACTGGGCACATTCCAATCGGTCAAAGTCCCCGATGTTCCAATTCCACAAACCGTGCGGATGAACTGGTAATCCCTGATCGCGGCATGCCGGACACGGGGTCCATAGCGGATCACCCGGCGTCGTTGTTTCGATCAATTGTTCGAGGGTAATTTCTTCGGTCAAATGAAGGTATTGGAGAGCTGCTTTTTCCAAATTTGAAGCATAGTTCCGGGCCCAGTCGTAGTGTTGGATATTCTTTTGGGCTATTTCTACATTCTCCGATGTAAATGTCAGGCAGGGGTGCTCCACAGATGTTCTGTATTTTTCCCATAAAGACCAATCGAAAAGGGGTTCCGAATCCACGGAGGTAGGGGTAGAGGGGAGGTTTTTAATCCACGGTAACAGGGCAGGCTGAATCATGAATCCCGAAGTTCCCCACAATAGGTGGGTTAGAAATTGCCGTCTGGGTTGCTTAGTCCTCATTGCATCGTTTTTGTGAATATTACCCGAAAAATTTCCAAATGATGTACCGTTCCAGTTCGGGAGGCACTTCATTCTTAAAAGGAAAAATGTATGGTGCGTTCCCCCCTGAGATCTCTCCTTACGACCGAAAATAGACAAAATATATTTTCCAACGCCTGTTCAGAAATGCTTGAATTCCTTTTAAGATTGGTCCTGGGAGATCACCAAATCCGATAAAACCAATATGCATCGCTGTTTATCAGGCCAAAAAGATGATAAAAAAGGACAAAAATTCGACGATCCTTTTTATCTTCCAGCCTTGAGCCGTTATTAAAAATAAATTATCGCAAACATTTATACGAATACAATGAAACAGAAAAGAAGACAATTTATCAAAAACTCAGCCCTCGGGGTCGCGGGTATTTCAACGTTGGGTCTGAGCGCAAAAAGTTATGCACGGGTACTGGGCGCCAACGACCGGGTGCGCGTGGGCATCGTTGGTTTTTCAAATCGGGCCCGGGGGGCACTGATTCCGGCTTTCCTTAAGAACGCAGAAGCCCAGAATTTTGAAATTGTCGGGGTATCGGATATTTGGAGTCGGCGCCGGAAGGAAGGAGAGGATTTTTTGAGGGAGAAAATGGGGAAGGGGGTAAAAACCTGGCGGAACAACGAAGAGATGTACGACGAGAATGAGATCGATGCGGTCATCATTTCCACGGCAGATTTTCAGCACGCTCTTCATACAGTAGAGGCAGCCCGGGCAGGAAAAGACGTCTATGTGGAAAAACCATTCGCCGAAACGATGGAGGACAACCGGTTGGCCAAAAAAGCGGTCGAGGATGCCGGGATCATTGTCCAGGTGGGTTCTCAGCGCCGCAGTGGTAAAAACTACCACGCTGCCCGTGATTTTATCGACAGTGGTCAATTCGGGGATATCGTAAGTGTCGAAATGACCTGGAACGTCAACCAGCCGGGCAGATGGCGTTTGCCCCAGTTGACGAAAGAAATCAGGGAATCGGATACGGATTGGAGGCGGTTTTTGATGAACCGACCCTACGAACCGTGGGATCCCCGGAAATACCTCGAATACCGGTTGTTTTGGCCGTATTCCAGTGGCATCCCGGGGCAGTGGATGGCGCACCAGATCGATACGGTGCATTGGTTTACCGGATTATCTCATCCCCGAAGTGTAGCGGCAAATGGGGGAATTTATCTGTGGAAAGATGGTCGGAAGAACTTTGACACCATGACGGCAGTCTTTGATTATGGACCGGCAGATATGTCAGACGGCTTCCAGGTGATCTATTCGTCAAGGTTTACGAATTCGGCAGGTGGGGTGAAAGAAATTTACTATTCCAATGGGGGTGAACTCAACCTCGATACCAACAAGGTAACGGCGAACGGTGGGTTGACGGAGCGGTATGCTCAGGCGATGGGGATGAAGCCCAATCTTTTGGAAGAATACGACTTATCTGCTGCAGATACCAAAGTGGTTACATCTGCGGATACAGGTGCAGATGATATGACGACATTGCATATGCTCAACTGGATGGAGTGCGTCAGAAGTCGAAAAGAAGCGAACGCGCCGGTAGATGCGGGGTACAACCATTCCATTGCCAATATCATGACCACCGCTGCATTGCGTACGGGCCAATTCGTAACTTTTGACGAGGCAAACCAGGAGGTGCTGGCTGGGGGGAAAGTTTTTAAATATTAGTACACCGGACATTAAGTTCGTGATATATATGACGAGGTTGTTTTTGGTCATATCGAAGAAACTAAACCGTGTTAGCTGAAGCTATATAAGGCTTTAGATGATGATAGCCAGGGCGAAAAAGAATCCGTCAGATGTGTCAAGAATTTAGTGGTGCACTAAGTACAGCAATCTCCTGCGTCTGAGGGTGGCGATTTACCGTCATGGTGCTGTGGGAGACAACAAATTAATTTAGATTAAAAAGGTCTTTGGTTCGCCATGGGCCTTTTTTTGTCAGGTCTTTTGATTTTGCATCGTTCATGATGTTTCGGTTTTTGGAGGCGTAATATAGATCGTGTCTGGAATGTAGTAGTGGTTATTTCGGTATAATTCACAGCTAAACACCGGTGGGTAACCATCTTTGAGGTATCATTCACCTCAATCACCCGGCCGGGAGAGACCCTTCTAAGGAGGATCATCACAATTTCGATCAAAGCATCAATATTGTTAAATTTTAAATAACATTCTACTAATTTAAGTCAATACAAATATCTTGGTGGCAATAAAAAATTTGACGACATAACCTATTCTCAACAAATCTAAAATACCCCCAATTATGACTCATTTCTACAATTCCATGCCCTCCCGATTATCCATTCTTGCATTCTTCAAAATGACCGCCATTTTGCTTTTGTGGAGCCCTGTTTCTTTTATAAATGCTCAAAGTCCGATCGCCGTTTTGGAAAACGCTGATGGAGATACTGTCCTGTCCAGTTATTCGGATGGATCGCTATTGCTGCCCGGAAAACTCGGGACGGGCAATATCCCCGTAGAAGGGTCAGGCGTTCGAATGATGTGGTATCCGGGATTGGTGTTCGGATGTTTCGGCTGATCTCACGCATACCCAGGTGGTGATTGCACGGGTTGATCCGGAATGCGAATTTGACGGTGGTCAGACGAGCGGCGGAATCGTCTCCGGGGTCCTGGACCGTGGAAACCGGGTCCAACGGGATGGCTTTGTGCTGCACCAGAACCACCAGAATCCGTTTGAAGGATATACGGTTATAGGATTTGAACTACCGGAAGCAACGGATGCGCGATTGATCATATACGAAGTGACGGGCAAGATGATCAAGGAGATCAAAGGCGAATTTGCGAAAGGCTACAACGAAGTGACGATCAGCCGGGACGAACTATCGACCGCCGGAATGCTGTACTACCAATTGGAGACGCAGAAATTTGTGGCGACGAAGAAGATGGCGCGGGTGAGTGAGTAGATTTGCCCGGGGAGAAGGGCATTAGTAAAGGATATGATTGACGTTGAGGGTTGAGGAGCTTTTGCATGGCCTCGTGCCGATATGTTCGCAGCTCCTCCATGGATTCTGGTCAGATTATTCCTCTGGTTCTACGTCCGGGAATAGTCATTCCAATCGGTGGTTCGTCAGCATATTGAAACGCATTGTACGACGTATTAGCGCGACTTATCCACAAAAATGAACATGACTATCGGGGCGGATAGTGGGTTTAGTGTAGTCAGATTTTACGAACCTATGAAGCCAAAAGTTGGCGCAAAGTATAAAATTGTTATACCAAAGTTGAAAGCACTTACAAAGGTTTGAATTCGCAACATTATTTTGTGAGCATCATAAAAGAAAAAACTGCGAGGGGAGTATGGCTGGGGTTCTTCACGAAGCAGAGGAGACCAGCGAAAACCCGATAAAAGAAATCAAGAATAGGCACTTTGCTAATCGATTGTCCAATCATCGGTTTTGACCTAATTTATTCAGATTATTGCTCAGTAGTCTGGCATATGAGATGTTTTGGTGCTCAAACAAGCGACTCAAAAATCGCCTGTGAAAATAGCAAGAAAGTGGTATCCTAACCATCCGTTGCAGATTACTCAAGGACGTAACCCCAAATGTAACTATTTGGGTTCTTATGAATATTACGGTTAGGTTAAATCAAAAATACAACTGGTCTTTTCCAGTATTTGCCTGGAGCCTATAGACCCTGTTTTCCTGATCTCTCATTGATCTAATTGTCAGTGTGGAAAGTTACCAATCCCAGAGTCACATTATTGTAGGGGTAAGGCAGCCTAAGGATAAGTGTCTGGGTTTACCTTACCCGTACAACTTCAGAATATATCGCTTGATCGGCACCCACAGCTCTTATTCCAATTCTTGCGAACAAAGGGTTATCAGCCTGGACTTCTTTGATATCAGATACATCCAGATCTATGTGGATAGGTATTCCAATTTCCAAATCTCTAACATCTTGTCGCCCAAGGTAAACCACATCATCGACAAAATTTGTTTTACTAATCAGTAACATCGCATAATCGACTTCCGAATCGTTTACCACTTGCTGGACCGTGAATGTGGATTGAAGTAAACTTTTACCAGTTAGTGTAATTGAGACCTGGGACGGTACAAAATAAGGAGTTACTTCGAGTTGGACTTCTGCGTTCCCATCCACGGTAATTATGGTGGTATCTCGCGTATTGATCCACGGTCCATTTTGATCCCGCGTGACCAACTTGTATTCCCCATCGAACAAAGCCGCCTCAAAGGATCCATCCTGCTTGACATATACCGGAATCGGTGCATCCAGCTCATAGCCATCCTGGTACAATTGTAACTGAACAGCCTCCCCAGTTCCTTTCAAGCCAATGGGTTCTCCCTCGTAGGTTATTTGCCCGTAAAGATTTGATCCGGGTTCGTCGTAGTTGTCGAGCCCACAACCGGTAAGGACCAAAAACGACGCAAAAACCCCGAGTGCATATATTATATCTTTCATGATAGACCGATTTATCGTTTATTGAAATGGATTTCTGACCAGTTTGGGATTGTTATTAATCCACCCCTGGTCGATAAAATTGTAATAGTTGCGCAACTGAAAATGACGGGGATTGGGTGAATTGGAAAACGGTTGTTTGTCAAAAACCCATTTCCCATCGTTCGGTGATCCGGGGTCATTGATCAGGTACGGGAACAGCGCAAAATGCTGCGCATCCGGATCATTCTGTACCCCATTCCACACGATGTGGGCCAATCTCCATCTTTTCAAATCCCAGTAACGATGATCCTCAAAGGCGAATTCTACCCTTTTCTCCCGAACTATATCTTCAAAACTCAAATTTTCAAGCATCTGAATTCCCGCGCGTTCTCTGATTTGATTGATGTAACCGAGTGCGTCTTCTGTTTGTCCGAGTTCAAAGGAAGCCTCACAAGCGATCATCAATGCTTCGGCAAACCTAAACCTCGGGAACCACATTTCGCTGTTTCTTCCACGGGTGGATGCGCCGGCGGTTTCATCCATAAATTTTCTGAAGAAAAATCCCGTTTTGTTGATAAATTGCTGATTCGAAGATGTGGGACCATTGACCGAGGTGATTAATACATTGTCGTCCCCTGTATCACCAGGCTGCGCAGTCCGTTCTTTCCATTGCCCATTTTCCATATATTTTTGGCCCGCCTGGAGCACTACCTCGCTTCCTTTAAATATAGCTCCCGGAACAATAATGGAGCCACCCAACCTTGCATCCTTCCCTGAGAAAGCATCCTCCGGTTGGTCATAAAAAATATAATTCCCCTGAGCATCCCTGGTTTGGATCGTTCCATCTCTGCGATCCGTATACTCAAATGCCTCCACTAAATTGAGAATTGGTCCGGCGTAGGCACGATCGATATCCTCCGCGTGCGTACCCGGA
>CALGAA010000160.1 GCA_937952445.1 uncultured Bacteroidota bacterium
CCGTCACCACCTGCTGTTGGGTGGTCGGTACGATGACCGGACCTTCTTTGTAAGGTCCAAACGGATCGGTAGGAACATGGAAACTTATAAAGGGTCCATCATCCTCGTCGATCCAGGAAGAATCTCCAATAGCTCCACCTACATTCACGGTCAAATGAAAGTCTGAATTGTATCCGGTATGGTTGGGCACACTGAGGGTATCTCCTGTGGCCGGGTTAAGACCCAGAGCTGTACCATAGATATCACCATGGATCTGCGGGATGACCATCGGATCAGGTTGGCCATCTCCGGTAATATCACTACCTATAAACTTGGGTATGATAATATCTTCATAGCTATCCAGGGTAGCGCTTATCAATGAGAGGTAACTTCCTGTACCAAAGCCCCATCCAACGATGCGGGACGTGTCTACCCGATACGGGTTGCCATTTTCCGCAACTTCTTTTTTGAAGAACCGAACTGCCGTTCGGAAATCCTGCACTCCACGATACGCTGCATTGATCAACGTGTTGGTTCGTTCTTCCACCGTAGGCGCCAGTGGATTCCAGCCAAGTCGATAATCTATATTTGCGGCTACATATCCCATCCGGGCTAATCGCCTGGAAACTTCGATTGAGGTACTGTCAATATTTTTATTGCCCGATATAGATCCATTGACCGGATGAGGCAGAAAATTGCCCGTATGAGCGAGAATCACCAGCGGACGAAGTTCGGAAGTGTCTTCTGTGGGTTCATACACATCGAGCAGCAAATCTTCCAGGGTGGCCTTTCCGGTCAGGGGTACAGAAATGACCGTATAATTTTCCCCGTATTTCACATCTTTGGTCACGGTGACTTCCTCAAAAACCGGATCCAGGTACCGCTCCTGGCTTATGCCAGTCCATCCGATAAACAATGCACATAAAAGAAGTAAATAATGTTTCATAGCGATATTATAAATTTTCGTATAAGATAGTAAAATATGCTAATCTTCCAATCTCCGGTCCGCCATATGTTTGGAAATTTTGTTTGTTTAACACATTGGAAGCGCCCATTTTCAACGTAAGTCCCATCCCGATCCATTGCCAGTTGATTTGCACATCCAGGTGATCATACGTAGGTACAAATCCGGTGAACTGCGGGGATCCTTCAAACAGAAAACCTTCAATCCACTTGTAGTTGATGTTAAATCCCCATCGGTGGGCATTCAGTTCCAAACCCGGTATTTTCATGCCCCGTCCGCTTATTCCGAGGTTGAATTTGTGTTCGGGGGTGTTGAATGCAGGAATGATCGGGTCATCTTCGACAGTTTTGACGAGACGGTTCCAACTGTAATTTCCACGCACGGTGAGCGTATTCGTCATAAAATAATTGAGCCCGACCGAAGCGCCCTGGGTGGTGACCCGGTTGACAGAATTCGCAGAATACCGATATACCTGCAGATCGTCCGGGAGTCCCGTCGAGTGGTCAAAAGATCCCCGAAGACCAATGTTGTACCCGATAAAATGATCGTATAAACTGTAGTAGTATCCGGCATCCACGTACCATCGGTCCCCCAAACTGCTTCTGACGCCAAATTCAATGGTTTGAACACTTTCCGGACGGACGGGGTCAATGGAATAATATTCCAAAAGTCCGGTTTCCAGGCTCTTGCGGTATCGGTCATAAGATTCCAGATGGATCAAGGAATCGACCCCGTGCAAGTTCCCGGCCAATATGGCCCTGCCGACGTTGAGATCCAGATACTGGTCGGATAAGGTGGGATTGCGGATGGCACTGGACAGGGAAAGTCGCAGATAGGTGTTGCGACGTGGTTGGTACACAAACGAAGCCGCCGGCGAAAGCAGCCAATCAAAATTTTCATTCTTATCCAACCGGACCGTCACGGCTGACGTCCACTGATCATCGCTCCCCCATTTTTTCTCTATACCGCTGTATATTCCAAATTCAAAATTGGTAATGACGATTCGGGCCGTATCGTAAAAAATGGTGCCGTCAGAATCAGGCGTGTACAATCGGGCATTGGCCCCGATGATCCAACTTTTTACAAATGGGGGTTGAAACGTATACTCCCCGTGGAGGTGGTAGAGCGCTGATTTGTCGTAGAACCGGGTACCGCGTTCCGCGGAATTTGATTTTCGGGAAATCAGTCGTTGAAAAACCTCTTCAAAACGGTCCGTTCCGGGTTCGAAAAAGGCTTCGCTGCCATTGTTGAGCGGACTGGGTTGATTCGCTGCCATCTGTGCCTGCTGATGCCAGTCCCGGAGCAGGTCCTGGTTTGATTCCAGCCATTGCATGGCCCTGACTTCATCAAACGAGGTGACAACCTGGCCATCGATGACGTCGACCTGAAGGGGAGGGTATCCCAGCTGGACGGGCTTGTTTTGAAAATTTCTCTGGTAAAAATTGGTGTAATCGGCGGACCAGATCTCATTGGGCTTGGCCTCTTCCTGCAGACGCAATGCCGTAAAATACGGGTCGTAGCTATCCCCGGCATCGTCATGGGTCATATAGGCCCGTAGAAAATATGTATCTTTTTTACGGAATTCCACCCGGTGTTGGAAAAACAAAATATTTTTCAGGCTAAACCGGTTATCCCCCTGGTATACCGTGGTGCCATGACCCGTGGAAGACGAGAGGATGAGTTCAGGACTCTCAAACGTGCGATGGGGCTGTAGTCGAAAATGCAGAGCGACGTTGCCTTTGATATTCCTGGTATTGTAATCCACCAGACTGGCTTCGGAATATCCTTTTCGGTGCCAAATGCCCATACCGACATATCGCCACGGAGGAGCGGTGGACAAATCGTTGCCGGGAAAGTATTCATCGCCGTATATATTTACGGCATCGTAGCCGCCGGGGTTGGATAATCCGGTTTCGGTTTCATAGACGGGATTGAAATTGTCAGCTTCCCAGTCTCTCGCTTTGAGGAAAGAGAAATTGAGTTTATAGGCCATCCAATCTTCCTGATTTTTATTGCGGAGGACCTGGCCCCACCGGAGTGCTGTATCCCAAAGTTGACGTTCGCCTCTTTTTACATAGGCTGAAAGTCCATGGTGAAAAAAGGGATCTTTCGTTTCCATGGAGATCACCCCATTGAAGGCATTGGGACCATAAAATGCCGAACTCGCACCGACGATCACGTCTACTTTGTTCACATCGAGTTCGGAAGACCCCAGGAAGTTGCCCAGCGAAAAATTGAGCCCTGGTGCCTGGTTGTCCACGCCATCGATGATCTGGAGGGAGCGGACCGGGCTGGTGCTGTTAAATCCCCGGGTGTTGATAATTTTAAAACCCAGACTGGCTGAGGTCAGATCGACGTCTTTCAAAGCGCCCAGGCCGTCATAGAAATTATTGGAGGCCGTTTCTTTGATGGCAACGAGATCGAGTGATTCTACGGTCAGCGGGGATGATTTCAATTTGTCGGACATGCGTTCACCTCTAATGACAATGGCGTCCAGGTTGACAGATTGGGCGGTCAATTTTATGTGAAGCGGAGAAGAGTCCGCTTCATATCTGAATTCCAGGGGTTCATATCCGACGTAGGAAAACACGATATCCAGGGGAGGTGCCAGGTCCGTTTCCAATATAAAGGTGCCATCCCAATCCGTCATTGCTCCCTCTTCGGTACCTGTTATCCGAATGGTAGCTCCGATAAGCGATTCACCTGTGGCGGCATCGGATACGTTTCCCCGGATTACGGTTTGGC
>CALGAA010000161.1 GCA_937952445.1 uncultured Bacteroidota bacterium
GGTCCTTCTTTCCACCCAACAATGTCGGAATGTCTCACCGTTCCCTGCCCCTTGTTGAGGTTCCAAAAATCGATTTCTTCTCCGTCGTAATCCGTATGGGTCCAGGGATGCCACATCCCGTAGTGATGATAATGGTCCGGCGGCTGGATGCGGGATAGAAGATTGCCCCCCGGTGTTTTCAAGGGATGGACATAACCACTTCTGCTGTAAATTTGCGAAACGCCATCAGGTACCGGCATACCAGTATATCGATAGCTCATGACCAAAGAATCTTTGTACACAAAATGGATGGCCTGACCGTCATCCTGAAGCACGATCCCCGCTTCCGGGTTGACTGATTCCCGTCGCCACTGAAAAGAAATAGGCTCTCCACTGACCATTTTATCCTCAAATCTTCCATATAAGAGATTGGTATAACCCTGATGAACTTGCGAAACTTGTGGAGTCCAGGTCCCATCGATATTTTGATACAATCTCCAGTTCATTGTCGAATCTTCCCCGTACAATTTGACACCATCGATTTCCTGATGAAAGATAAGATCCTTCATTCCCGTACCCCTGGAAGGTATGGTAAAAGATACTGTCGTTACCTCCTGCGTGATTCCGGGCATCCAGTTGCCGAAACCAATTGAGAAAATTATTATGAACAAGAACCGCTTCATTTGTGATTTTTTATTGTTCACACCATAACAGACAGTAGTTTTATTCCCCGCTTCCCAAACTTTGTTCGTATGCTTCTGTGGTGATAAAATACTTAGTCAGCATAAAATCCTTTTCCCACTGAGGAATGGATCCTTGTTCCAAATAATCGAGAAATTTTTCAGTGACTTCTGTAAAATGCGCCTCGTGACCTACCCGGTATCGCTCCGGTATGGTAATGTGAAATTCCTCGTTTACGCGTTCGAATCCTACACCAGGCCAATTTTCGTTAATCTGCTCAATAGCTTCTTCCATGGCGGTTTCCCAGGAATCCAGGTCACTCTTGTCGTGCGGCTGAACGAACAATTCCGGTACAAAATCAGTACTGGCGTCTTGACGGATGGCTAAGTCCGATTTGGTTCCGCGGAATAGGGAAAAGTGCGTATCCATGCCACCAGGTGGGGCTTCAAAATCCCAAATAACAGAAGACTTCCCTGTAATACCCCGGATGTTGAAGATGATTTCTCCGTTCGACATGACGTGCAGGATGGAGTCGTTTATGACATCTTTTTGAAGATAGTCGGGATAGGAATCCATGCCCGTCACATTTTTAAATTGGGTCGGCGAAAGATCGGTTGCCCATTGGCGAGCCTGAAGAATTTCGGCCTCCTCGGGTTTCAATTCCGTTTCCGGAAACAATGACCACATAATCAGATCCACCAGGTGAGTCGATACATCGACTATACCGGCCCCTTGCTGATCCACATCAAAAAACCAGGCCGGTCGGATCAAAGGCGATCCTGAGACTAATTTTGCAAAGTGATGAACGCTTTCTTTTGTGATCGCCGGATTGTCCGCACTATTGTCCGCTACCTCACCAAATATCTCTTCAAATTGGGAAAGGCGTCGTTGCAGGATGGTTGTGATTTCAAACCGCTCAGTCATGATGTCGTATATCAACAATCCGTTTTTATCGGCGGTGTCAAAGGCTTCCACCAACGTTTCATAGTTTTCACCGGTGATGGCCATCGGTTTGTCCGCGTAAACGTGAATCCCTTCTTCAACAGCCCGCAAAATATAATTGGTTTTTTTCTGATTATTTCCCGCGACGATCATCACGTTTCCCGGTTTTTCACTAAACATTTTTTCGGCAAAATCGGGGCCTGTGTACACTATTTCGTTCCAATTGGTTGGGTCATCAGTGCGGTTGTTGTACTGTTCAATACTTCGGAGATGCATTTTTACCTCGTCTCCTTCCGGTGCATAAACGTAGGCATCCGGGTTGACTTCCGGATACATGTTTTTTTGTACGAGCGCCGAATGGAAATGTCCGGGATCGAGGGTCATGATGGTTGCGAGGTAAGGATCTTCTGATTGTTGATTTGCGGAGTCCTGACAACTCATGGTCATAAAAACTAAGGTAGAAAAAGCGAGAAGCAGATGTCGGATCATGGTTTGGTCGGTTTTAAGTAGTTTTGAGCAAATTGAGCTCCGTAAGGGTATCTTTGATGTCTGGCCAGCATTTGGTTGGCTACATCGTTGTTTTTGAAACGTTCCGTGTGCGGATCCCAATACAATTTACCGGGAATTTTCATGGCGATGTGGAAAATCAGACACGCTGAACAGGATCGGTGGGCCACCTCGGCGGGTGAAATGGTTAATTCCCTGGATTTGATGCAGTCCAGCCAGTTGCGATGCTGTTCTGGACTTTTGTACAGGTGAACTTCATCCGGCCCAATTTCCGACGATAGAATTGCAGGATTACTAGCCTGTAGAGGACTGTCTTTTGAAGCTGCTCCACTTGGATCCGAGTCAGTAACCTGAACATTTCCCCGGGTGACAAATATCCAACCCTCCGTTCCTTCAAACCGGATGCCGTTGGGATATTCTCCGTTGACCTCCATTTCAACCCCGTTGGGATACATAGCCTGGACGTGGAAATCACCGTGGACATTCCACAATCCGGAGGTGGGAAACTGAGCTGTTGCTTCCATTTCAACGGGGCCTGTAAATTCGGTCCCCATGCCCCAATGGGCGATGTCGATGTGGTGCACTCCCCACCCAGTGATCATCCCGGCTCCAAATTGTTCGCATCTCAACCACCCGGGACGTGAATATCCGTCCTGCGGATGAACTCGTTTTTCAGTATAATAAACCTGAGGCGTGGATCCAAGCCACAAATCATAATCCAGGTTTTCGGGGATGGGCATGGGCGGCTCTTCCTCCCCGCCCGGATCACCTGGCAATCCGATCTTTACCTTTTTGACCTCCCCTATGCGACCATTCCGCACCAATTCACAGGCTTTGTGAAATTGCGGCCAGGGATCCAGAGAACGCTGTTGACTGCCCAACTGAAATACGGCTCCGGTTCGGTGAATGGTGTCGCTCATCATCCTCCCCTCTTCGATGGTCAGAGAGGTTGGTTTCTGAAGATATATATCTTTGCCTGAGAGGGCAGCCTCCATGGCGGGCTGAGCGTGCCAGTGATCGGGCGTACTAATGATGACAGCGTCAATTCCGGGATCTGCCAACAGGTCACGGTAGTCCTGATGGGTGGCGACGTTCATGTAATCATCCCCTTTGTTTTTCTCCTTATAAAAATCCTGAATCCATTGCTTGCCCTCGTTCATCCTTTTTCGATCTACATCCGAAACAGCTACTACCCGGGCCATGTCGGTATGTTTGATCGTTTCAGGCAAATCGTGGCCGCGGGCTATCCGACCAAAACCGATCTGGCCGATCTGGATCATATTGCTTGGAGCGTTTTTCCCGAGTACCCGGGCGGGTATAATTTGGGGAACCACCAGGGTAGCTGTGGTGCCGAGTGCACTGTTTTTGATAAAAGTCCTTCTTTTCATTTGTTCGGAAATTTGTAGTTGAAGTTATGGATTGGTTCTGGCTTTTAATACCCATTGTATGCCCCCCAGAATATGATTCATAAATACCGGATCATCATAGTCCTCGGGGCTATGTCCCAGGGAGGTATACCATTGGTAGCCTCCGTCAAATTCATGGCACCAGGTAACCGGAAAATATTTGCCAAAGGTGTTGGCAGGGTATTCTTCATGGGCCTGGGGATCATCGATCGAGGTGAGATCCGTGGCCAAAATTACGTGGATATCGGGATTCAATTCCTGGAGATAATAGCTTTCGTCTTCACGCTCCCAGTAATCGGGAACCGGAGTAGCCGAAGGGTGGTTGGGGTCGATCTTGACAACGTTAAATCGTTGGAATTTGGAATGCCGGAGAAATTTTCCGCCCAACATGGCCCAGAACCAGGGCCAAGATCGCTCAGATCCACTTGCTGAATGGATCCCTACAAAACCTCCGCCATTTTGAATGTATTTTTGAAATGCCTGACGCTGGGTGTCGTTGTCGAATACGTCGTTGTTGGTATTTGAAAATATCAGGAGATCGTACTTGCGGAGGTTGCTCTCTGTGAATAGGCTCGGATCTTCGCTGACGTCGTATGTCATTTGGTTTTCTTCCAACAATTTTTTGAGGGCTTTGACGCTGTTTTCGATGTTTTTATGAACATATCCCTCTCCGTTTTTGGTGTATATCAGTACATGAGGGTTTTTGGAGTGATCATTCAGAAGTGTGGTGTTCTTTATTGTCGTAAAGGAAGTTGTGCATATCAAAAGGCAGGAACACAATACCCATAATAACTTTGTATTCATATGGTATGAAATGATTTTTACACAAAAAAATAGAATCGTTTCTGGCTTGTCGCGCTTTTCGGTGGGAAGTTACTGTAATTTATGACGATTTGGAAATTTTTGCTTAATCGTTTGCGAAAAAAATTCCCTGGCCTGGCTGCTTACTCTGGTAAATTCTATGATGTTTCCGGGATCGATTTTCCAAATATCCTGACTATTGCAACCAGTATTCCTATGCCGGCTATGAAAAGGATCCAGGCTGGAACTCCCAGTGCTGCAGGAACTGTTCCCACCAACACGGCTACACCACCAATGGTTAAGGCATAAGGCAGCTGGGTTCGAACATGATCGATGTGGTTGCACGAAGTGGCCAGCGAACTGAGAATGGTGGTATCAGAAATAGGCGAGCAATGGTCTCCTAACACACTTCCCGCCAATACACATGCAGTGACGTTGTGAAATATCATCAACCCTGATTCGTACTCATACCCCGCCGATTCTGTCATAATCCACGCCGTGGGTAGGATAAGAGGGTATAGGATGGCCATGGTGCCCCAGGATGTCCCCGTCGAAAAGGCAATGAGCGCTGCGAGTATAAAAGTAATCGCTGGTATCAAAACCGGGGTCACATTTCCTACCAAAAGACCAGTGAGGAAATCTGCGGTATGTAATTCAGAAGTAATTTCCGCGAGGCTCCATGCCAGCGTAAGAATGATGATCGCTTCGAGCATGGTTTTGAATCCTTTCGTAGCAGAAGAAATGACCTCTCCGAGTTTCATGGATCTCTGAGCGAGGGTCATCAGGGCAGCGATGGTTAAACCGGATAAGGATGACCATAATAATGCCAAATACGAATCTGAACCCCCGATAATCTCTGATAATTTCATTCCAAAAGTGAGATCATTTGTTGCCCATACTTCCTGGTCCCAGCCCGTATACAACAAACCCGCTATTGTTCCCCCTATGATCACCATTACTGGAATGACGGCATTGTACCACCGGGCCGGAATACCAGGCTTGGTGGTGAATTCCGATAAATCATCCTGATCCAGAGAAGTTTGGGTCTGCACAGCCGAAACCTGACCCGTAGTCCGCGCCCGGACTTCTGCGGTGTACATTGGACCGAAATCTTTGTTCAAATAAATGAGAATTACGATAAATATTAGGGCGAATATGGGGTAGTAAGAGTATTGTAGGGATGATAAAAAAACGGTGTACACGCCTTCGTTCAATGTGTCCAGTTCTGCGATGGCGCTTTGAATGTACCCCAGCTCTGCCCCAATCCAGGTGGTCACAAAAGCTATTGCCGCAATGGGAGCAGCCGTGGAATCCACGATATAAGCTAGTTTTTCCCTTGAAATCTTCAACCGATCGGTTACAGGTCGCATCGTATTGCCCACGACAAGGGTGTTCGCATAGTCATCGAAAAATATAATTATGCCCAGTAACCAGGTCGAAAATTGACCCGAGCGGGCATTTCTGGCTCGTCGGGCAATGATGTTGACCAACCCCTGCATGCCTCCATTCTTGGAGATCACAGCTACCGTACCTCCGATCAGCATGGAAAATAAAATGATGGACATATGTCCTTCATCCGCCAGGGCATTGAGAATATACCGGTCAATTGTGCGCATTAATCCATACAGGATACCTTCTGCTCCATGGGCGAATATTCCCAGAAGCACTGCGCCAAAAAGAATCCCTGCAAATAATGAGGTAACCACTTCCCTGAACATCAAAGCCAGACCGATGGCGAGTAAGGGGGGGATGATGGACCACCACAAGGGGATAGGATTTGGGGTGTATTCGAATTGTCGGTTTTGAGCCAGGATGTTCACCGGCGAGTTTTTTTCGGCGATTAACTCCAAACTAGCCCGGCCATTTTTCATTTCCAATTCCCGATTTTGCCCATTGACCTGTACATCCAGTTTCCCGGTATATTCATCTCCCATTTGAAAAACTACGGAATAAGGAATGGATTCCATGGTGTTATCAGGAAATTGGACCTCTATTTTTTCGTACAACGAGTCGGGTTGAGCCATCAGAAATGACGTGCATAATAACAGAACTACGCATTGAATGAAATTTCTGAGGGTCATATTCGGAGCAGATTAGGCGATTTATTAGATTAAAGGCCTCAAGATATTAAAAAGTGGAATAATTCTTTGGAATCTACCGAGGTCTATATAAATCGCCAGGCTTCTTCGGGATCGGGGAGGGGACAGGATGTTCGTTCAGCGAAAAATCGATAGCGGTTTCGGGCAATCCAGGTATATAAACCATCTCTCCAGGATTGAGGGAGGGCACGAATTACACGGATTGTCCAATCAGGTAAGCCCATGAGCTCCAGCACACCAAGGACCGCATCAGACTGAGTCAAGTGGTGATTTTTATATAACAAAATGACGGTACCGTTTTGGGGGATGGAGATATTTCGGTTCTCGATTTCATGAATAGCTTTATCGGTGTGAAGCCCGGAAAATTTAAGCTTTTTCTGACGATCGTATCGGATAATGAACCGGACAAAACCGTCACACACCAGGCAATGACTGTCAAAAAGCAGCAATGGAAAATCGTCCGTTTTGTAGTGTGCTTTATTCATACCTAATTTCAGTGGGTGCTACAACTTAATCTTATTACTTCAAAAAAGTGTTCCCTGAAAATATAGTTTTGATATTCCTACATTTTATATATTTTTTTTCTATTTTTAGTGAGGAGGGCACAGAATGAGTGGAAGGTATTGTTTCATTCCTAAATTTTTTAATTTATGAGTAATTTCATTGCATGGATTATTTTTGGCCTGATCGCAGGTGCCATTGCGAAGTGGATCCATCCCGGAAAGGACCCGGGTGGATGGATTGGGAGCATTATCGTCGGGGTTCTCGGAGCGATGCTTGGTGGTTGGATCGGAAGGTTGCTGGGGCTGGGCGATGTCACAGGCTTCAATTTTGGAAGTTTCTTACTCGCCATTTTGGGTTCGATCATTTTATTGGCGATTTACCGAAAAATTACAACCCGGTAATCCAATCATAAGATCGGGTAATCGGTTCTGCTTCATTTTCCCTTCCACCGTGGGATTCATATTGAATTTTTGATCCCACGAAAGGGAAGTGGTTATAAGATGTGGTATTACATTTCCGAGAAATGGGCGCTTCTGTATCTCCCCAACTGGTTTATTTGATATAAACCGTTTTTATATTGGTGAATTCCCGAAGTCCGGCCAGGGAAAGTTCCCGTC
>CALGAA010000162.1 GCA_937952445.1 uncultured Bacteroidota bacterium
TGCGGCGCCAAAGGCACGACTTGGACCGTAGGGACATAGCGCTGTGTCCCCAACAAAGTTGGTGGATGACCTGGCCCCCAATGAAATTGGTGGGCTGCGTTAACCTAAGCCGCTTTCGCTGCATGCCATTCGCCGGAACGAGTGCACACCCCACCTCAAACTCAAACCTCTAAATTCTTCCCACTTAAACTCAAGGACAGCCCAGCACAGCCCAATTCCCCTCCTACGCCAATAATACCGCACTCTTTCATTCTACCCTCTTCCCACTTTACTCCAGCACTCCCTACAGGTTACCCACAACCGATCTACCACTCCAGAAAACCCAGGAACGAGTACACACCCCACCTCAAACTCAAACCTCTAAATTCTTCCCACTTAACTCATGGACAGCCCAGCACAGCCCAATTCCCCTCCTACGCCAATAATACCGCACTCTTTCATTCTACCCTCTTCCCACTTTACTCCAGTATAATGCACTCTGCTCCAGCCCCCCTCCTACCCCAGGCACACCCCACTCCTTCTGCCTAACTTAAGTTTTCCTCTTCTCCTTCCGCGCTGCCGGGAACAATATATTATTGAGAATCAGGCGATACCCCGGTGAATTGGGGTGAAGCGACAGATCGGTCTCCGGGTCGTTCACGTAATGCGCGTAATCCTCCGGATCGTGGCCCCCGTAAAAGGAATACTGGCCATCCCCTATCTCGCCGTGCAGGTACCGCACTTCGTCGGCGGCTTTATTCTCTCCCAGGATCAATACGGATGATTTTACGGTTGACTTCACAAACGCCGTGGTCTGACCCATGAACCCTTTCACCGTCCGGGTATGATTCTGGGTCAACATGGTGGGAATCGGATCCCATTTCGCCGAAAAATCGAACAACGTGAAATAATCGTTTTCCGGATTCACCCGGCGATTGATGTTGTCAATACTGCTGTATTCGTAAAACATGGGATTGGTGACGAGCTGAAAATTCTCGAAGGCAAATGTGTTCGAAAAATCCAGTTTTTCCTGAGCATCCGGATCCATCGGATCCCCGTCAAACATCCAATCGCAGATATCCGTATTTTCGGCGGCGAGGGCAATGTCATAGGTGTCGGTTGCCGAACACATCGCGAACAAAAATCCGCCACCGATCACGTACTCCCGGATCTTTTTAGCCACCGCCAACTTGAGATCAGAAACCTTGTTGAAGTTGAGTTCGGCTGCCATTTCTTCCATCCGGCGCTTGCTTTCCATATACCACTGCTGGTTTTTGTACCGGGCGTAAAATTTCCCATACTGCCCCGTAAAATCTTCGTGGTGGAGATGGAGCCAATCGTACTGAGCCAGTTCATCCGCCATCACCTCCCGGTCATAAACCACGTCGTAGGGAATTTCGGCGTACGTCAACACCAGGGTCACCGCATCATCCCAGGGCTGAATCCGCTCTCCCCGCGCGTTAAAATCCGGGGTGTACACCGCGATTTTGGGCGCTTTATCCAGGCGCAAAGCGTCCATGTTGATTTCGGGCTGGGCGATTTCTCGTAGAATTCCGTTGAACTGAACATCGGTCGTGACTTCGTACCGAATCCCCCGGGTCTTGCATTCTTTTTCGATGAGTTCGTTGTACGGAAAGGCAAAACTCCCCCCACGGTAATTGAGCAACCACCAGGCTTCGATATCGTGGGTCAGCACCCAATACGTGATCCCGTACGATTTTAAATGATCGGTTTGGGTTTCATCCATCGGAACCAGGATATAACTCCCGTACGCCACCACAGACGCCAAACACATCATGACGATCACCAAACCTTTTCGTAAAATTTTCATACCTATTTTATTTCAAATTTGTAGTTGTCAAATATCGTTCCCACATCCCACTGCCGGTTTACGTCCCGCGCTTCCCGTTCATAACGATTGTTGTAGTACCCATGTTTTACCCATTCCCAAAGATATGAGGCCAAAAACCGGGGGACACCCCGAAACTCGTATTGCCGGACGTGAACCATTTCGTGGGCCAGCCATGAGGGGTTGGAAAGCAAATCATCCGCCGTGGCACCGTACAAGTGGATGGTCCGCCCCCATACGAGTGCGACCGCACGACTCCGTAGCCATATACAGGCCAGTCGGGCAATCCGGGAATTGGTTTTGAGGTAAATTTTGTTCTTCATGGGTGGTTGTACACATAACTTTCGGTGCAGTTCAAACAAAGCACCGGGATTCATTGTTTATTTCCCTCGTAGCGATCTGATTGGTCATAGCGAATTTAGGGAATTTTATCCGGATGTCCGAATGCCCGGAAATTTTTGCATAACATCAAAAGCCCGGGCAGTGGCAAAATGAACTATACCGTTTATAATTATTACTTTTGACGATCGTTTGAAAAAACATACAGAGAAAGATGCTTCACTTTTGGAACGTAAATGACCCGCAAACTTGAACCTCATAGACATATCATATCCCGCCTGGAGTATTGCCATTATTTTTTTACTGGCCGTTATCCTGGCCGGAATTCTCTATTTCAAAAACACCTTCGAGGACCGCAAACCTCTCACCGCGGTGCTTTTCCTCCTGCGTACCCTGGGATATATGCTCATTTTGTTCCTTTTACTAAATCCCTTTCTGTCGCGGACGGAAAATCAGGAACAACCCGCGCGCCTGCTTTTCCTGCAAGATCAGTCCCAGTCGGTGGTGCACGGTCTGGACAGCCCTGTTCTCCTTCAGTACCAGGATAACCTCCGGAACTTCATTCAGGCCCAGTCCCAAAAATATCCGGTCGACGCCTATGGATTTGACCAGGATGTCCATGCCATGACGCCCGAAGAGCAGTCGTATTCAGGTCAAATCACCGACATAAGCCGCGCCCTGCGGTATACCGACGATCTTCACCATGCGGATCATGTCGGGGCGATGGTCGTCGCGACGGATGGTATTTACAACAGGGGGACAAACCCGGCGTACTTTTTGGCCAGGGGAAATTATCCTATTTACGTGCTCGCACTCGGGGACACCACCCGGGCTCAGGATATTCGGATCCGGCAGGTGTTGTACAACGAAATCGTACGCAAAAATGAAACGAGCGAAATCCAGGTGGATATTACCGGTCGGTTTAGCCAACAAAGTGGAGCAAGTGTGGTCCTTCAAACCCGGGAAGGCAACCGGTGGGAGAATGTCGGAAGCGAGAGCATCCGGCCCGGCGGCGATGGAGATGGCTTCCAAACCCTTACGTTTCACAAAAAATACGAGGAGCCCGGCGTGGTGCGGATGCGGGCCGTGATTACCGGTATTGAAAACGACGCGAATCCCGAAAACAACATCCGGGAGTTTTTTGTGGAGGTATTGGAAACGGCCAGGCAGATTCATATCGTGTCCACGTTTCCACATCCTGATATTGGAGCGTTGAGGCAAATCCTGGAGGCGAACGAGAAAAATGAAGTGGAAGTCTCGTTGATTGAAGGGCCGGTCGATCTCCCTGACCTCGCTGATTTCAACGTGCTGATATTATACCAAATCGCCAACCAGCCGTACCTCCTCGATTTTGTACGGCGGGCAAAAGAACAGGAAAAGGGCATCATTCTGACCGCCGGCCTCAAAACCAATTTCACCACCTTCAACCAGGCTCAGGGATTGGTATCGATTACACCGCGTACGATTTCGGGCAATTTTTTCGATACCCGGGTGAATCCCAATTACGATTTGTTTGAAGTGGATCCCGATCTGGAAAGTTATGTCCCGCGATTTCCCCCCCTGGCTGGTGTTTTTGGGGACTACAGCGTAGTCGGACAGGGGCAGTCGCTTTTGCTGCAGCAGATTGGAGACGTCGAAACAGAGTTTCCCATCCTTTTCACGGGCCTGGAAGACGGAACCCGGGTGGCGGTGTTGACTGCTGAGGGGATTTGGAAATGGCGGTTGTTTGAATACCTGGAAAAACAGGAAACGCCGGTGCTGGATCACCTGGTGGATCAGGTGCTGGAGTATGTGAGCCTGCGAAAAGATGACCGGTTGTTCCGGCTGCAAAAAAACAAACTGCTCTTTGACGAAACGGAGGATATCTCTTTTCAGGCGGAGTTGTACAACGAAACCCTGGAGCGGATCTCCACCCCTGATGTCTTTTTTGAGCTGAGGGATTCCGCGGGCAATCAATCGCAATTCACATTTGACAAGGCGGGTACCAATTACCAGCTCAACCTGGGGCGGCTGGCACCGGGCAATTATACCTATCGGGCGCATACGACGACCGGCGGTCAGGAATACGAGGAAACGGGCCAGTTTTCGGTGCGGGACATCGATCTGGAATCGTTCAATCTGGAAGCGAACCATCAGGTGTTGACCACGCTTGCCCGGCAGAACAACGGAAAAGTATTCTACGATTTTGAAGCTCTCCATGCAGAATTGGAGAATCTACCTACCATGAAACCGCTTTTGGTTCAGTCCCACGTGAAAACAGCCATGATCGATTGGAAATGGATATTCGGTTTGATCCTGGCGTTGTTTGTCGCGGAATGGTTCCTGAGAAGGTATTTTGGGGCGTATTAGGGAGATGGAAGGGGTGCGGTAATCAATGACGAATTACCTCACCCCTACCGGAATCCGCGTGGTAAACATCGGAATGGGCTGATAACTCGACTCCGTATCGACCAACTGAAAATCTCGCTCCAGAAAATGCGGGTATTGCTGATGAAGGACCCGCCGCGCATCCGCACCATCCCGCGCCAGCACCAGAAAATAAGAGGCTTTGGGGTCATTGTATCGTTTGCCGAAGGAGATAAAAATGAACACATTGCACGGCTCATCGGTCAATGGCTCCCCCTGGTTCAAGAACAATTGCACGGAATCTTTTTGGATCTGATAATCCGTGAAGGTGAAATAAATCAAAGGGTTGTGCAAAGTGCCCGGATTTTGCCGGCCAAACCGAAACGCCCAAAAATCTTCCGCCGTTATGAATTGCCGCGCCCCGCGGTCTTTCAAATACATCGCAACGGCCTCCTCCGCCCCCACTGCCCTGACCACACCGATTTCCTTCGACCGGTTAGCGGGCTTACTCATGACAAAATAGAGATCCAACTCGGCGTATACGCGGCTGCCCACTCCGGACAATTCAATGATCTGCCGGATAATATCTTCGGACACCACATCCTGCACATCGACTTCAAATTGCATCCGCAGTCCTTCTCCCAGCACCACCTTGAAAATGGGCTCCTGGATCCGCCTGAGGTAACTTTTTTGATTGCGCTTTTTAAGATAATCCAGGAGAAGCTTGATCTGATCTACTTTCTCCCTGGGAATATCCCACGAGGTCTCCCCCACCACGCCGACATAATACCGCCCCTTATACCACACCTGACCGGATTCGTGGATCCGAAACTTGTAATCGGGCCTCGGCTTGTACCCGTGGATGGATTCGATCTGCATCAATAACATAACTACAAAGATAAGATAAGGGAGAATTCCGGCAAATCAGATTTATCCACACCAATCAAAGTCTTTTCCACGAAACGTTCCACCCACCCTAATCGCTCAGTCCGACATATAAATAAAATGCAGATATATTAAATTTCATTTAAATATGTTAAGAAAAATATTGAATTCTAACCCCGAGCGTTATAGTGCGGAATATGATTGAAAAACCTGAATTTATGCCTTAAGAACTACATTATTTACATCACTAATAGAACTTGTAAAAATGTTTAGATTCCAGAAAAAAACCAAGCGGAAGCATTTCGAATTACGGGCAGAAGATAATCACGTTCGCATTCCTTTAAAATTCAACGGCAAATCGGTTGAATTGAACAGCCAGGCCCTCGACAAAGGTCAATACACCCTTCATACCGAAGAACAAAAAGTTCGGGATCAGATCTGGGTCATGGTCTTATAAGCCCTCTCCCAAAAAAATTCAGAATGGCAAGATCGGACGTCGCATCGGGGGACGTCCCTTCTAAGATCCGTATAGCTTTAGATGATGAAGATAAGGTGAAAAGAATCCGTCCGATGAGCCGTGATTTATAGACTAATGCACACGTGTGCCGGGCCATAAATTCGTGGTACACTAAACATCAATTGAGATAGTCGATCAGCAACAACCTCAACACTTTGCCCCGAATGCTGGGTATCAGGATACCATGACTGGAAATCTGCATGCCATTGCGCACCTGCAGACGGAGCTTCTGGAAATCGGTGGACAGCAAATTGGTTCGAAGTGATGCCCCGTTGGACCGGATAATATACTCGCTCACGGTATTCTCATTCCGGATCTCATCGTTATAGATCAACCGCAGGTGATTCGGATTTTTAAATAGAAAATAGGAGGAATAAGCACCCTGATCGTCGTTGGAAAACTGCCGCTTGGGCAGTAACTTCTGCCAGGATTGCGCTTCGCTGTTGGACAGGTGAAACAACAGTAGATTTTCATAGTGATAATCCACCGTGTACCGGCTGCCGTAATAGTCAATTCGCCCGCTGGACGTCATCCGCTCCATTTTCTGCACCTCCTCCAGGATTAAAATAGCCGAACCATCGTCCATCAGCACCACGTCCTGGATCTGAATGTCCTCCAGATAATTGATTTTGGTTTTCCTGGTATTCCCATAAAAATCATTGAGCAGGTTATTGTGAAAATTAAACGTCGCGTATTCAAAATAATCCGTGTCTTTCGGATCCTGACGGACCTGGAAAATCAAATCCGCCTGGCTGAGGTTTTTTTCGCTCCCCAGTCCGCAAATGATCAGCTTATGGTTGCGGTTGTCATAAAGAAAATTGGCATCGTAGGTCAGCACCGTTTTCATCGGCAGAATCGATTCCTCGCTTTCACCCGAATCACGGAACTTGTAGATAAAAAATGCATGATCGTCCTTGCGGTAGGTAAAATTATTTTTTTCGAAAATCAGATAAAATATCCCGGAATTGGTGACCAGTGATTTCCGGTAATCTTCGTACACATCGTAGGGCGGTATATTCACAGGACCGACCTGCGCCAGCTCCTCGTATTTGACATCGTAGACCAGATAATGCGTCACCTCGTTACTCCTCACGGCAGACAATCCCATTTTGGACAAATCCTCGGAGAATGTATACCGGAAACTGTAGTTTTGAAATCCCCGCTCCAGGATCAGCAGCGTATCGGTCTTTTGCGTTTCAAAATTGGAGCGGTAACTCTGATTGACGACGTAGAGGCTATCCGAGCTTTCGGTGGTGTACAGGACAAAAAACCGGTCTTCGTAGGGATAAGCGTGGATGATTTTACTCCGCCGGTCCGATAGTTCGAATTCCTGCGTGGAGGACAGAAACAGGTTCTCGTTATAATTATGAACCGAAAACACATTGGTTCCGTAACTAATCACCATATATTTATCGTTGAACTGACCGAGTAACTCGTACGTGCGATCCGTACGTACGTCCAATCCCTCGGACACAAGGATGTTCTGCCCCCAACTCTGGTGAGCCAGGAAAACCAAAATTGTGATTAGTATACGTATCATCACCAGTAAATTAAAAACATTTTTTCAAATTTGTGCATAACTTGGCCTGAAAACTCGAATTCTGCCTGCCAGCGATGGTTTAAATACCAACGCCGGAGGGCCTGATTAGATTCCACCGCAGCGGCTATTTGCTGCAAAAAAGGAAATAGGGCATCAGAAATTGCAACCGTCATGAATTTACCGCCACTGATCGAATGGATCCCGAACATTTCCACCGGAAACCCCCGGGAAATCGCGGAACTCGAGCGCCTGTTTCAAAAATTACCGGACATTTACCTTTTACATACCGACATCGGTCCCGCAGTGAACCGCACGGTATTCACCATCGCCGGTACAATGGGTGGATTGCGCAATGCGTTGCTCGAACTGCTCGGGTGGATCGGTCAAAAAATCGATATGGGACTGCACAAAGGCACCCATCCCCGTCTGGGCGCCCTGGATGTCTCTCCTTACGTCATGCTGCGCGGTGGGACCCGGGAAGGCACCCTCCTTTGGATCCGGGAACTGGCCAAAGAGGTGTCTGATCTTTTCCAATTCCCGATATATCTGTACGAACAATCCGCCAGCCATCCCGACAGGATGAATTTGGCTGAAATACGTCGTGGCGAGTACGAGGGGCTCGAAAAAAAATTGGCGGACCCGGCGTGGATCCCGGATTTGGGAGGGGTATTCAACGCCCGGATGGGAGCTACCGTCATGGGTCTCCGGGATTTCCTCATCGCCTACAACGTCAATCTCGATACTGACGACTTAGCCGTTGCCAAATCGATAGCCGGTCAAATCCGGCACAAGGGTAATCCCCATCGAAGGTATGCTCTGCCTGGGGTAAAAGCCATCGGGTGGCACCTGGAGGGGCCGGGATTTTGTCAGGTCAGTACGAATATTACCCGGTCGGGGATCGCCGTGCCCGGCCGTGGCAGTCCACTCCACGGCAGGGTGGT
>CALGAA010000163.1 GCA_937952445.1 uncultured Bacteroidota bacterium
ACTACAGAACCCTTAATAATACTGCATCATATGCGTTTCTTAGGAATATGAGCTATACCGCAATGTCGCCCTGGTCGATCCCAGGAATTCCCGGGGTACTGGAAGCTCCATCTTTCGGATCTTTTTTAGTTTCCGAAACCCAGGCTCTAAAGGCCCAAACCGGCTAAACCGCCTTGCTTCGGCTCCATTCGGCATTCGAGAAGTAATGCCCAATGCCAAAAGCCAACGGCCGACTTACAATTTTTATTTTATCACCAACACGCTTCCGGACACCGTTTTCTGTATCCCCGCAGGATCATCACCAGCAGGATCGATTTCATAGGTCACCTGAACCAGGACCACGCCAGGAGGCAGATCTTCCCAGAGGTATGCTTCCACCTGACTCCCCTCGATACGATACAATTCTCCGCCCCATTTATCGAAAATGCGGATAAGAACGACCCTGATCGCACAATTGGAAAATACTTCCAGGTAATCATTGATCCCGTCCCCATTGGGTGTGATGGCATTGGGGATGGAGACTGTACACTCTTCCTCCTCTTCACCCTAAAAAAGGAATAGAGGAGATCACCCACCTCTAAGTTCAAAAGCCTAAATCCCAGACTCTTGCCACTGCTGTTATTTTTTTCTCAAACTCTAAAATTTTTCCTATATTCAAACCCCGTTTTCCAATCAAAGCATCGGTGAGATTGAAGGACGTAATAATTGCCGATCATGTTTCGGCCGTGGTATCAAATGTCGGGTAACTGGTGGATTGCCATTATTATAATGGCATCGGGGAAACTTCTGAGCCAGTCCCAATGGAACTCCAGCGGATGCGGATCATCACGACCCACGCTGGACCGGATCATGATCGATGCCTGCGCTCCCTACGAGCCCGATGAATATTTCATTTTTCATACCGGATCCCAGCCTTTTAATCCAACAGGGGGATTATCCATCCAGGTCAACGTCACCAGTTCGCCTTACGTGTCGGACGGCTGGGGATCGAATCCTTCAGCCTTAGCCGACCTGAATCAAAGTAGTGGCTGCGGGGAAGACCTCTTCCTCGATCCATTCGTTGCACCGTACAACGGGACTATCCCACCCTATTCCAATGTGCTGGCTTTTGTACAGCATAACCCTGATTTTGGCGGAAGTGTGTCTGGTTTATGCGGTGAGGGTGGTGTTTTTGTGTTGTTCGGCAACTTCTCGCATAGCTTTGCCAGTTCTATGTTTGGCAATACCTGCACGGACTGTACGCGGAATATTAAAGTGGAGCTGGGTTCGTGTTCGTACGACATTGTTTATGAACCGGAAGACCTGAATGGAGGGAATGGTGCCTACATCAGCGGGTCAGGCAGTTCGGTCAATTACGGGAATGCAGGTAGTTGCAGACCGGTATTCCATCATTTCAGCGCAACACCGGAGCCTGCGCTCAACCGGGAGGAAGTAGTTATCTGTGCCAATGACGATGTGGTATCAGGTGGTTTTATAGTCAGCAATGGAAATCAATTCACTACCTGGTACACCGATCCGGATGATCCGCCGATTCACCGGGGCAGTATTTTCAATCCGCCATTGTCGCTGTTTCCCGTACCGATCGATGGCGAAGTGGCCACCCGTACTCTGTATGTCGTCAATGTCAACGGTGGCCGGCCTGGGGGTGCAGTGCCCATATCGCTGATTACCCAACCTGCTCCACCTGCATCTGACATCAGTCTGCGGTGCTACCCGGATGTTTCCTGTGGGGTGTGTGAAGGTGAAAATGTGGACCTGGCCATTGAATTGCAGGAGACTTATGGGAACGAACTACAAATCCAATTGTCGGATGGAAGCAATTACTTCTCCTACTCTTTCAGCGGTGAGGGCATGCACGAATTGGAAATGC
>CALGAA010000164.1 GCA_937952445.1 uncultured Bacteroidota bacterium
GAGGCCCCAAACGTCCGGGGCGCAACTGCGACCAGGACCCAAACGCGAATAAAGCGGAGCGGAATTCGCCCAAACGAATAGCCCGCCCCAAGGCGGACTATTCCCCCCATTCATCATTCGTCATTCGTAATTCGTAATTAACCACCCCTTCCAGCCACTCCACATCGTGCGACACCACCAGCACCGCAAAACCCTTTTGCTTCTGCAAATCAACCAACACCGACCAAATGGCGTCCCGCGTGTATTCATCAACCGAGGAAAAACTCTCATCCAACATCACCAAATCCGGCGTTCCCAACACCACCGAAATAATCCCCATCCGCTGAATTTCCCCGCCCGACAATTCGTCCGGATAGCGATCCATATGCCCGGCCTTTAATCCAAAAGAGGCTAATAATTCCGCAACTTCCTGATCCGAAATACCCCGCACGGATTGAATCTCCCGAATGGATGTTCCCAATGGATAGGCCGGATTGAAGGCTGATCCCACCGACTGGGGCAAATACCGAATGTCGAGATCGCCCAACTCCAAGCCCATTTCTCCTAAGGAACGCTCCACACGGCATTCCGACCAGGTCAGCGGATGCTCGCCGAGTAAACCGCGCAGCAACGTCGTTTTTCCGGTTCCCGACCGACCGTGCAAGCCCACACATTCGCCGCGGCCGATGCGCAATTCCGGAAGAGTCGCCAACATCCGTTTACTTCGTTTTCCGCGACCGTAATCAGGCACGGCCAGGTCCCGGATGTGAATCAACAACGGAAAAGAATCAGCTCCGGATTCCAAAGATCTGACCCGCGCCTCCAGAGCGGTGGGGATCACTTCCCCCGAACGGATCTCATAATTCTCGTGCATGTATTCCCGCAACAACGCTTTTTCGTGGGAAATCACCACCGCCGACGTCCCGGTCCGCTCACAATATTCGAGCAAAAAGTCCAACATCCGCCTGCTGGATTCCATATCAACGTTGGAAAAGACTTCGTCGTAAATCCGGAGGTCGGCAGGACGGATAAAACTCAACGCAAAAGCCAGCCGCTGAGCCTCTCCCTGCGATACCCCGCCAACCTTTCGTTTCATAATCCGGTGGGGATCCGTGATACCCAATGCCCGGAGGATCTCCAGGATTTCATCAAATGAGCGAAGGCGGGAATTTCGACGGTTGTGATTCCAGATGTCCCGAAAATGGCGTCCAATGGAGACGTAGGGATTGAATATCTGATAAGCATCCTGCAGCAGGTACAACGAAGAGGAATTCGTATGGGAAGATGAGGAGTCATTCCTGCTCCCACTTTCAGATTCCGGCTGCAGATCAACCTGCCAGTACACCGGTTCGATGTTCGCCAGCCATTTCCCAATGGTCGATTTTCCACTTCCGGTCTGCCCCATCAGTCCATACACCTTTCCCCGCCCGATCCGCCAATCCCGGATAGTCACAAGAGGATCTCCACCGATTGTCAGTTGCACGTGCTGGAGATCCAAAATCATAGAGATACCGTTTGATTTTACATATAGATGGTCGGATCACGTCACGGACTCGCCTGCTGCGAGGTCCAGATATTGTTTTCCCGGTCGATATCCACCATTCGCCGGCTCGCATCGATTTCGATTTTCTCCACATCGTCCAGGCTGATATTCGGATCCAGCACGAGCTGGTGTTCGCGATTGACCCAGGGCCAGGGTTCCATATACGTCAGTTCGAGCTCCCCATCGGACGATTTGACCTGGCGCATCATGACCAGCGGGATGTTGTATACGTGCTCTTTCCCATCTTTCGTCGTCACATATACATCGAGCGGCATCGGCATCAAACCATTCCGGATCAGGCTGACTTCCACGCCATTTGACCCCTCAGACACGCCGCCGATGGCGTAATCAATCCATTTCACCGAATACGCCCAATACTGTAAGTACCAGTCGAGTATCATATCGGATTCGCGCTCCACGATGCGGATGAAATCATGATCCGTGGGGTGCTTGAATTTCCAGGTGTCATAATACCGCAACAGCGCACGGTCAAAGGTTTCCTTGCCGACCACGTATTCGAGCTGATCCAGGAACAAACTGCCCTTGGTGTAGGCCGCCACGCCGTACGCAAAATTGGTGTGGAAATGATCCGCATGGGTGGCCATGGGTTCCTCGAGCCCGCTTTCGACCAACCGGATGTACGAACGGTGCGAAGATTGGAAGGGAAATTCGGCCGGTTCTCCCGGAATAAGTTTTTTGGATCGAAGGTGTTCCATGATGCGGTTGGAGGCATAACTGGTAAATCCTTCGTCGATCCAGTGATACAGCGATTCGTTGGTAGCGAGCACGAGTTGGTACCACGAGTGCATCAGCTCATGCACGCTGACACCGACCAGACTGGTGATCGGACGGTGCCCCGTGATCAGCGTGGCCATCGGGTATTCCATCCCGCCGTCGCCGCCCTGGATGAAGGCGTATTTATCATAGGGATAGGGGCCAAAATGGGTTTCTGCGTAGTCGAAGACCTCCGACATGATCCCGGGCAGGTCTTCCCAGGCTGACGTTTCAGGGCCTATTTGATAGAAAAATTCCATCGTGACGCCGTTCGCGGCTTTTTCGCGGTGGTAGGTGTAATCCGGGTCGGCTGCCCATACAAAATCGAGGACGTTTTCAGCGGTAAAATGCCATGATCTTTTCCCTGAAACCGAAGGCATAGATCCATTGGTTATCAGACTGTTGTAAAACTCCGCTTCCTGCAATTCTCCGGTGGCTGCGACGATGTACTCCGGGGCAATCCGGATGGTGACGTCAAAATCACCCCAGGTACTGTAAAATTCGCGGCCAATGTACGGTTCGGGGTGCCATCCGAGTTCGTCATACTGGCATATCTTCGGGTACCACTGGCTCATGCTGTACCGGATGCCCTCCGCGTTGTCGCGTCCGGTCCGGCGAATCTGGAGGGGGGTCTGCGCTTCAAATTCCATTTCAAACGTGGCCGAAGCACCCGGGAGAATGGGTTGAGCCAATCGGGCTTCCATGATAGATCCCTGGATGTCCACTTCGAGGACAGCTCCGTCCTGGGTCAGTGAAATGATTTTCTGGTAACCAATTTCATCGTCGTTGAGTTTGGAAATGCGATCCCCTACCCGACTGTCCGGATCCATGATCGTACGGGACCGGACATCCATCATACTGCCGGGTTGGAACGCGTTGAAATACAAGTGGTAAAACACCCGGTGGAGGGTATCGGGCGAATGATTCGTATACACGAGCTGTTGTGTCCCGGTAAACCGGTTGGTGTTTACATCCATATCGATATCCATCGTGTAATCGACCTCCTGGTGCCAATATCCCGCTCGTTGGGCCGGGCTCTGCCCCAGCACCACGAGGCAAAGGAACATACTAAATAAATACCTCATCTATATATACTTTTTTAAACGATTGACGATTCAGGCTCCTTAAATTTCCTAAATAGTTGGTTAAATGCCGGCCAGTGAAAGTAGCGCTTTAAAATCAGAAGGACTACGACCATGATTATCAGGTTGGTAACGACGGCGGCCCAGGTCAAATTTTCAGATTCTTTGACGAAAATGGAGGGGAGTCCTTCCATGACCGAACCTTTGTAGCCGACGATGATAAATGCGAACAAATTGTTGATGTAATGCATTCCAATCGGCATTTCCAGCCCATCGTCCATCACCGTGACGATTCCGAAGAACAACCCCATGGCGATGTACATGGTCATGGATTTGGCCATCCCGTATTGCTCGATTTCGGGATTGGCGCCGTGCATAAAACCAAAAAGCAGCGAAGTGACCAGAACGGGGATCCAGGGTGTCCGGGCTATGAGCCCGATCTGCTGCATGAGGTAACCCCGCATAATTACCTCTTCTGCAGTGGTTTGCAATGGCAGCACCAACAAACAAATGAGCAGGACGACCAAAAAGGGTCCGGGTTGAAACTGGTAGGTATAATCCTGGGGGGCGTACAGAAAACTGACGATTTCGAGGACGGCCATCAGGGCAAACCAGATGCCGGCGGACCGGAAGGCATGGCTCCACCGAAAAGACGGGGCGCCGGTAAAAACGCTGAGAACGGGTCGTTTGTGGATTGACTTTGTAGCCACGATGACGCCGAAAAGAATTCCGCTGAAAATGAACAGCAGAAGGGCAAAACTCAGGGGACCCTGGTACTGACTCATATCCTCGCCGATGACGCCCTGGAATTGGGCGTAGAGGGCAAAAGGCATTGATGTCAGGACATAAAATCCAAATATCAGGAGCAGCGAAAGCACGAAGGCTAAAAAACTATTTACTCCTTTTTCCCTGGCGTTTTGGAAATACCTCAAATTCTCAGTATTTTGTGCCCGACAAAAATAGAGATATTTTGTTAAATAATTAATGGAAACCAAGAACAAGACCGAGATGAATTCTAAAAATAATATTTTCCTGATTGTAGGAACCATTTTAGTACTGGCTATCAGTCGGTTAATTCCCCATCCTTACAATTTTACTCCATTGGTGGGAATCGCCGTGTTGGGGGCGACCTATTTTCAGTCTTCGATCTGGAAGTACGTGGTCCCAGTGGTGGCCTTTTACGTTTCTGACCTTCTGGTAACCAATCTTTTATACGCATCTTATTATCCCGGTCAGGGTTTTGTATGGTTCACCTCCCACATGGTTTGGACCTACGGGGCTACGTTGGCGATCGTTTTGATCAGCAGCGTGATCATGCGAAAAAAATCCCTCAAAAATCTGGCTGGTGCTTCGTTTGCCGGTGCAGTGATGTTTTTTCTGATCAGCAATTTTGGTTCGTGGCTGGTTGATCCCATCTATCCCAAATCCATCGGTGGGTTGACTACGGCATACGTCGCGGGCATTCCATTTTTCCCGGCCACCCTGGCTTCCGCATTTGTTTACGCCGGCCTGGGCTATGGAATCATCGAATTCGGATCGAGCCGGATGAGGCAAAGTGTGGTGGGGGAGGTGTGAGTTGTCAGTGGTCAGTGGTCAGTGGTCAATCAGTGATCAGTGATCAGTGGTCAGTGGTCAGTGGTTGGGGGTTAGTGATCAGTGGATAGTGATTAGTGTTGTGACCCTTCATAAAATAGGTTGCCAGGTTGTCTGCCTAAACCCTAAAAAATGTGGAAAACTTATTTTTCCATAAATGGCAGATTAATATACCTTACCTTTTGTCGAAGCCAAGCGGAGGCAAGCTCTGCTGGGGAGCAACTTGCCAAGGAATAACTTCGATCGACTGAAATGTTGAATCTTTGGGGGGGTGTGATTCGGAGTTAAGTTATCGGTCGATCCTACGGATCTCAAAT
>CALGAA010000165.1 GCA_937952445.1 uncultured Bacteroidota bacterium
TTTTCCCGGAACAGGCCAAAAACTCCGGCGAATAACGAATAACAGCCTATCCTCAAACCAAAATCAAAATCTCCATCACAAGTTATTTCCAATTCAAAATTTACTCCCATAGACCATCGAAGGTGGTTAATATTTTATAATTTGCACATACATGAATGTGCACGGTAGTATGATCAATTCAAGGGAACTTCCACAACGGATCGTAAGGCTCAAAATAACGATGGCTAACTTTCATGTACTTCAATGGTTTAATTTACGCCACAGTATTGAAAAATATTTGGGGACAAACCATAGGAGTACAACCGATCGAAATTTCAGCTTGTCTGGATTAGAATGTGGTAAGCCCACGTTCGGTGATGGAACCAGGGAACCCATTCTAAAAACGGGAACACAAAGTGGAGCCCGAAAAGGACCTTTGATTTTGAATCCAGGACTAAATAAAAATCAAAATACATGTCGGAAAGGAACCTTGATCGCAATGATTGTATCGTTCTGCTTATTATCCTTTCCGGATATCGCATTAAGTCAAAATTTTGGCGGTGTTCCCCCCGGTGGCGATTGGCTCATCAAAAAGTACGACCACATCGATGTCATTTATGAAAAAGAAGTGGCTCCAAAGGCGGATTCAGTAGCTTTTTTTATCGACCAAATCAATCATTTCGATCCCTTTTCACTGGGGTCCAACCGCGCCAGGCTCCCGATTATCCTGCGAAACAAATCGCTGACCACCAACGGATTTGTTACTTACGTCCCCTACCGTTCCGAACTATTTTTATTCAGTGCTCAGAACCCCAACACCATTGGCATTCAGGATTGGCTGGAGTTTCTCACGATTCATGAATACCGGCACGTTCTCCAATACAGCAATCTCAATCGCGGAATCACGAAATTAACGGGACGCGTTTTCGGCCATGCTGCCCAGGCCGGCATTTACAATGTACTTGTTCCAGACTGGTTTTCGGAAGGAGATGCTGTTTTTTACGAATCCAACGTCACGGGAAATGGAAGAGGCCAATTGCCTTCATTCCTGGCCACTTTTCGAGCCCTTTTGTTGGAGGACAAGATATACAACTATCATAAATTTCAAAATGGGTCCTATAAGGATCTGGTTCCCAATCATTACGTTCATGGCTATCTACTCACTTCCTACGGATACCAGGAATACGGCGAGAAATTTTGGCCCAATGTTCTGGATCAAACAGCCCGGTTAAAGGGCCTGTTTCTCCCTTTCCGTCAGGCAATCCGGAGGGAATCCGGACATAAATTGCCCGAATTTCACCACCAGGTCATGGATCATTACCAGGCCAATTTGCGGGCTCAACTCGACACCACCATTCAAACCCCTTCACTTTTCCTCGGGGAAGATCCATCGATAAAGGATGAGTTGCAAATTGTGACCGATGCAGCAGGAAGGAAATATTTGCTGCAATCGAGTTACGATGAAATCCCTACGGTCTTCCAATTATCGGGCAACAAAAAGAAAAAATTATTTGCTCTCGGTAGAACATATGACCCGTACATAATCCTGCGCGACCAACGGATTATCTTCACCAATAGTGGATACGGATCGCGATGGACGAACCAGGAATATTCGGATGTTTACTACTATGACCTGACCACTTCGACGGTCAACCGGGTGACGAAAAATCAAAAATATCTGTCAGTTGATTATCACCCCGGCACGGGTCGATATCTGGCCGTGGAGGCTGGTGAAGACGGCCAAACGGCCATCATCGTGTTCGACGAAAATCAACCAATAAAAGATACCCTGCTGCAAGATCCCCGTGCCTACTATGCATATCCCCGCTGGCTCGATGAAGCAGGAGACCAGTTTATTTTTACCCTCCGAAAGGACAGTAAAATGACCCTGGGCCGATATTCCTTTTCTACCCATGAAGTAGAGCCCCTGATTGGCCCTGTAAAGGAAACGATCGCCCGGCCCTTTCCCACCTCTGAAGGGGTGTATTTTTCCTCGTCCAAAACAGGTATAGACAACATTTATTTCTATGATTTCAACTCAGGTCAGGAAATCCCGGTGTCCACAGATCTCCATGGCGCCTACAATCCTTCCATTGCTTTATCGTCACCAGAAAATTCTTCCCCGGAATTGTTTTACAGCGCAGCTACCGCAAATGGCCACCGGATACGGAAACAAAATTTACAAAACGAACCATATCGTCGTGATGCACTCATCCCTCCCGGACTTGAGCCTGTGTACCAATCTTATACCCCCGTTCCATTTAATTCAGGTTCACAAAATTCTGAGCCAACGCCCCTTTCAGCCGACAGATATAAACCCGGGCGTCATCTGCTCAACTTCCACAGTTTACTCCTGGAGCCCTCTCTGACTGATCCAAAACTTTCCTGGCTCAGCAATGACTACCTCAACACCGCCCGAGCTAACATTTATCTTCTTTATAGGGATCCCGATCAATCCTGGGAGACCGGAGCCGAGTTAACCTATGCCGGTTGGTACCCCGAATTATTATTTGGCGTTAATCACCGATTTAATCGCCATTTGAATTTGCATTTGGATCAGCAGATCATTCGGCTACCCAAATCTGAAACCAGTGCCAATATCGGCGCAAGCATACCGCTCAATTTTTCCCGGCGTCAAACGAGTCATTTCCTGCGACTGTACGGCCAATACGGATGGACCAAAGAGCATTTTGATCAAAACGATCCGGTGCTGCCAGGTCCTATAAGGCTGGATCCCCGGACATTTCAAACCCTCACTTTTTCCACCGATTGGTCGATCAACAGGCTCCGGGCTTTTCGCGACATCATTCCCAAATGGGGTATGAGCACTACACTACAAGCTAAGAGGAGTTTTTCTCCGGGCGAAAGCTGGCTATTGTACGGGAGTCAAAATTTTTATCTGCCCGGTTTTTTTCGCAATGATGGTTTCAAATTGCGTTGGCAGGGGCAGCTCAACAGCGGGTCAGCACCGGACTTTCTATCTTTCGAACTTAAGTCTATCCAGGATCTTCCCATCGATTTTTCGGCCTTCCAACGGGGGGCAGTCCTGACGGCTAATTATCTTTTCCCCCTGGCATATCCGGAAATTTCAATTCCACATGTGATCTACACGAAGCGTCTGGCCGTGAACCTCTTTGCCGAAAGATTCCTGTCGACTGAGATAAACCGATCATTTGGCGGGGTCGATGTTTTTCTTACCGCCCGATATTTCAATTTAATTGAATTGACCAGCGGGTTGCGGATTTCCCGGGCCTGGGGAACCACATCTTCACCGTATAGTTGGAGTTTTGTCTTTCTGGAAGATTTGTAAAGGAATTGCAAAATTAAATAATTTTTCGTAGTTTCAAACCAACCTAAACACATTGATTATGAAATACCTAATTCCAATTCTATTCGTGCTTTATTCCTGTTTACCAGCTTCAGAACCTTCGATTTCCGTTTCGGATGAGGCAGTTGTGTTTGAAGGAGTGAACATCATCGACGTTCGGGATGGAAATGTCATAGAAGATCAACTGGTCGTGGTAGACTCCGGCAAAATCGTGTCGATCACTGGCATATCAGAGCAGCAAAACACCTCCTGGCCAGAGTCCGTTACCGTGATCGATGCTTCGGGGAAATTCATCACGCCGGGTCTCGCGGAAATGCACGCACACATCCCGTCACCGGGCGAAGGTGAGGATTGGATCGAGGACGTTTTGTTTTTATATTTAGCCCAGGGAGTGACGACGATTCGGGGAATGCTCGGACATCCACGTCATCTTGAGCTTCGTGAGGCTGCCGCTCAAAACACCATTTTGAGCCCCCGAATTTACACATCGAGTACATCCTTCAACGGAAATTCAGTTCCCACACCTGATGCGGGACGTCAAAAAGTCATCGAATCCAAAGAAGCCGGTTACGACTTTTTAAAATTTCATCCGGGCATTAAAATGGAGGTGCACGACGAAATTATCCAAACAGCGAAAGAAGTGGGAATCCCTTACGCCGGTCATGTATCCACCGACGTCGGTATCCGGCATGCTTTGCAAAGCGAATATGCAACGATCGACCACG
>CALGAA010000166.1 GCA_937952445.1 uncultured Bacteroidota bacterium
AATGCGGCAGGTCCAATGAGGATTATTGAGATTCAAACATAAATTAGATGCATTTCTTAGGAATATGAGCTATCGAAGAAGCTAAACAGCGTATAGCCGTAGTGACTGGTGCAGGTGTTGACTCTAATTAAAGATATAGAGTCACAGCGGATATCAACGTGATGGAATCTACCTGGAAATTTTTTTGAAGTCCCTTCATTGCCTCAAATAGATAATTTCTTACCGTTTTATTGGAAATGTCCATTCTCTCTGCAATTTCATCGTGGCTCAGTCCGTGAAATTTGCAAAGTTCAAATACCTCTTTTTGTCTCGGGGGCAAGGTATCCAGTACTTGTCGAAGTTTTAGATTAAAATCCTCTCTGACTAATTTTTTGATCGCAGCTGGTTCAGTGTGTTGAAGGGTGTGAAATAATGATTTTTGGTACGATTCCTCATATTTGGCCCGGCGGAAATGATCAATTATGAGGTTTCGGGCCATCTTGTAAACATATCCCTCCAGATTTTTAGATTTTGAAAGTTTTTCCCTGTTGATCCAGAGCTTCAGCAGAATATCCTGTGTATAATCTTCTGCAACGTACGGTAGCTTTATGTGTTTGATGAAAAATGCATGTAAACGAACTTCAAATTCCAATAACGTTAGCTCGTTTATTTCCATTTGTAAAGTATTAGGATATGGGTTGTTAGTTGTGATCTCACTAATGTAACTATTTTGAAGATGGTAACAAAAAATTAGTAATGTAAAATTTCAACAACAGCTACATGCCCTAAAAATGTCCTCAATATTTGGATTTAAGTACCTGTTTTTGAGCCGTAAGCGCTGTCTATAAATGAATAACTGTAAGACATATATTCTAATATGTGTTTATATCCAGATTTCAATCTCTTAACCTAAAAATATTTTCTTAAAAATTTTAATGGTTGGCAGGGACATTTCCCTAGTTCACTCGTATGATATAATGATGTCTGATGATAATGGGGCGATATTGTAACCAGGGAGATTTACGAATAATCTCTGAAAATGAACACTATGGACGAAGATCGATTCCAAATGCTTTACCAAAAATACCTGGATCATCGTATCGAGATGAGCGAATATTTGGAGTTGGTCGAGGCGTCTGAATCTCGTGAGTTCAAAAACCATATAGGTAAGCAATTAAAACAGAGTTGGGAGGATATATCAAAAGAATTTGATAATTCGATAATTTCTAATGAGGATGAATTTACTGACAAACGTGATGATCATCGACCGGTTGTTTCTTTTTGGTGGATATACGCTGCTGCGGCAGTAGCTATCATTCTTTTTTTTCTTGTTTTTACTCAAAAAAATGTAGAAGAAAAAGGGTGGGAACACTTTTCAACTGCAAGTGCTGAAACGATGGAAGTCAGGCTACCTGATGGAAGCATCGTCACTCTCAACGCTAATTCAAACCTTCAATGGCGAAAGGATTGGAGAGTTTCAAAACAAAGAGAGGTGTTCCTAACCGGAGAAGCATACTTTGATGTAAGCTCAGTAGATATGGATCAGAAACAAATTCCATTTCAGGTCCGTACAAACAGCATTACGATTAATGTTATCGGAACCACCTTCAATGTTACTGAATATGGGGAGGAGGCCGCAGTATATCTTGAGGAAGGCCAAATTGAATTGAGTATAAACGACTTAGAAGATTCCACTTATTTATTGGAAGAGGGTGATCAGGTCGTAGTGATGAAGGACCAGTCTGAAGTCAGTAAGAAAAATAAGATTACCAGAGAGGAAGCAATGAGCTGGATTGATGGTGAATTGAGATATAAAAATGTCATGCTCGGGCATATACTGACCCAGTTGGAATCCATTTATGGGGTAGAATTTTCAGTCCAGGATTCTTCCATTTTGAACATCCCTATGAATTTTGGAGCTCCGTACGAGAATTGGCCTTTAGTCAAAAGAGCTTTGGAGATGTCGCTTTCCGTGAAAATTATTTCAAAGGGGGATAAAATGATTATTGCGAAACCGAAATAAACAATCTATAACCTGAACAAATATACACGACTATGAATCAATTGTCTACAATTTTATTGGCTTTGTTCTTATTCACGGGAATGCCCGGTGGAATAGCATTTCCGAATTCCATTGATGGTCTTACCGATAAGGACGATAAAGTATCTCTATTGATGCTATTGCAAGAATGGGAGGATCAATACAACGTCATTTTTACTTATGACCGGAGGATCATTCAGTCGTTGGAAGTAGAGAAACCCCAATCTTTCCCTGATCAGGTTTCTGAAGCTTTGAATGACGCATTATATCAGACTGATCTTCGATATACCATTTTGGAGGAAAGATACATCATCCTCTATAACAATACTGAAGAGGGCATTCAATCCCTTCAACGAATGGTAGAGCATATGCACAAAATCCTTGAAGAACGGAAAAATGTACCAAAACGTAAAGTTTCAAAAGTGGTTGAACCCCTCAAGTGGGGATTTTTGACCAGGATTAAAAGTCTTGTAGTGGATTCTGAAATTACAGGTAGGGTAGTTGACGCAGATGGAAATCCATTGATCGGTGTAACCGTACGGGTAAAAGGTACAAGCCGGGGTACCATAACAGATATGAATGGAAACTATGAAATTGTGGACCTGGAAGAAGACGACGTATTGATTTTTACATACGTGGGTAAGACGACCCAGGAAATTCGTGTGGGAGACAACACTGTATTAAATGTTACCCTGGTGGATGATGCGGAACAACTCCAGGAAGTAGTGGTTACGGCACTTGGAATTAAGCGGGATCAAAAATCTCTTGGATACTCTGTGGCTGAGGTTTCAGGTGAAGATATTACGACCGTTACACAGGAAAACCCGATCAATGCGTTAGCCGGTCGTGTGCCGGGATTGACGCTCAATCAAACAGGGGGAGTGGGTTCCACTTCCAGCGTGGTAATTCGGGGTATGACTTCGCTTACCACTGATAATCAACCTCTCTATGTCATCGATGGCGTACCAGTCGAAAGTGGTTTGAATAACGTCCGTGATATGGGGGATCGAAACAGCGTGGATTATGGTAGTCCTATTGCTGATCTCAATCCTGACGATATCAGTAATATCAGTGTTTTAAAAGGACCAAGTGCTGCGGCATTGTACGGATCCCGTGCAGCCAATGGTGTTATTCTTATTTCGACAAAAACGGGTGCTCAGGGAGAAAAAATGAAAGTAGATTTCTCAAGTAGTAACGTGTTTGAAAACCCTTATAAGTTTCTCAATTTTCATTATCGTTACGCTTCCGGAAACCGGGGAAATAGGTTGGATGAAAGTTCTGCCTATTGGGTGGGACCGGAACTCGATGTTGGGAATAAAGCTGTCCAGTGGAACAGCCCTTTAGATGAAAATGGGAACCCTATTCCCACTGAATTAAAGTCATACCCGGACAATATGAAAAACTTCCTCAATACCGGGTTTACCACGAACAACAATATATCACTTCGTGGTGGTGGATCTCAGTCTACATACCGGGTTTCTTATGGTAATATGACGCACAATGGATTGGTTCCAGGATCTGATCTGTTTCGGAATTCCCTCAGTTCAGTTTTTTCGCACAACTTCAATGAAGATATTAAAATTTCTACGAATATTAACTATGTCCGGTCCCATTCCAATAACCGTGGATCAACCGGAAGTCGCGGCAGTGCGTTGGAAGCGGTCTATGATTTTCCACATATAGATATCCGGGATCAAAGACAGTACTGGATCGAAGGGCGCGAGCATATTGAACAGCGAAGAGTAACGGAGGATGGCGACAATCCGTATTTTTTAGCCATGGCAAAGACCAATTCGTTCGTTCGGAACCGACTTTATGGAAATGTCAGATTGGATTATACAATACTGCCTGGTTTAAGTGCCTTCGCGCGAATTGCATTGAACCGTACCGATGAGAATAGGGAGTCCAAAATTCCCTGGAGCTATTCTCGTATGCCTGAGGGTGGCTATTTTCTGTGGGAAATTGGGCACGAAGAGATAAACACTGATTTTTTATTGAGTTATGACCGCCGGTTTGAAAACTTTGACTTCACGGTGTCTGCCGGAGGGAACTACCTCAATAAAAAGTACGATGATCTTTATAATGGAGTATCCGGACGAGGTCGGGGGTTGGTAATACCAGGATTGTATCGAATATCGAACATCCCCCGGGATATTCTAACCACGGTCAATTTTAGCACCCTCAAAAAAATGTACAGTTTATATGGTTTGGTTTCAGTGGGTATTAAAGATCAATTATATATCGATTTCACGGGTAGAAACGATTGGTCGAGCACGCTACCATCTTATAACCGATCCTTCTTTTATCCTTCCGTCTCTGCCAGTTGGTTGCTTAATGAGACCTTCGAGCTGCCCAGAAATGTATCATTATTGAAATTTAGGGCCGGATGGGCTCAGGTAGGGAACGATACGGATCCATATCAATTGGAACCCGTGATTGGAATCAATAGTTTGAGTGGTTATCCTTCAGTATCTACTTCAATTTCAGGTCGTTTACTCAATCCGCAGTTGAAACCTGAAATTGCAACCTCCATCGAATATGGAATAGATGTTAATTTATATCAGAATCGATTCCGTTTTGAAGCGACCTATTATGACATGGTCAACCGGAATCAAATACTGGATGTGGGTACTCCATCATCATCCGGGTATGACAGCAAGTTGATCAATGCAGGGAAGCTGGAAAGCAAAGGTTGGGAAGTACTGATTGGAGGAACTCCATTGCGAACTGAAAATTGGAGGGGAGAAATTAATATAAACTTTTCCAGAAACAGAACAACGATCGTCGAACTCGCTGACGGGATTGACAGGATTCAGTTGTGGGACGAAAACGGAGGTGGATCATATGGCAGGGTTGGTGAAGAACTTGGAGCAATTTATAGCCGCGGCTATGCTCAGGTGGAAGATCCTAATTCCCCATATTACCGATGGCCCATTTTAGATAATCAGGGAAGCTGGCAAAGGCTTGATGACCCCCAGGATTGGATTGAGGTGGGAAATTTCAATCCCGACTTTTTACTTGGAGGCCAGATGAATTTGTCGTACAAACGGTTTTCGGTTAATGCCAGCCTTGATTGGCGTGTGGGAGGTGAATTCCTCTCATTTACATACCGATATGGCGAATCTGACTGGAAATCACAGCGTCAAATTGACAATCTTATTCCGGGTGGATTGTATTCCCCCGAAGAATTGGTCGCCTTATTAAAATCCGATCCAGAAAAATATATAATACCCCAAAATGGTAATTTTCCCAGAGTGGGCGGGTATACAAAAGAAACCGGTGGACTTTATACCGATTTCGGAGGAGAAGGATGGGATGGAGGATTCATTCCTGGGGTGAAATTGGGAGATGATGGTGAATACATAGAAGTGCTCGGCGGCCCCGGGACGTTTATAGCTCCTATTAGCGATATTTTTGCATGGCGGTTTAATCAACAAGTTGCATTTGATGCCTCATTTATAAAATTACGTGAAGTTTCTTTTGGGTACGATATTCCTCCATTCAGGGGAGTGAACAATCTTAAAGTCTCACTATTTGCGCGGAACCTGTTGTTGTGGACAGCCGCCAACATCGGAATTGATCCGGAAAGAGCTTTTACCAGAGGAGGATCCTTTCAGGGCGATACGCGAATGATGTTCAAACAGGGAATCGAATGGCAAAACGTCGTTCCATTCACGGTATCATTTGGGTTTAATGTAAATATGTCATTCTAATTTTTGACACTTAAAATCTAAAAAAATGCAAGCGAAATTCATCTATATCGTATTTTTCATCGGTTCCATCTTTTTTCTGTCAGGTTGTGATGAGGAACTAACCGAAGCAAACCGGAATCCAAACGGCATCGATCCTACTGAAGCCGATCCAAATCTTTTCTTACCAAGTATTATGCAAGGTACTGCGCGTCGATATACTCATCGGGGGTATGGTCATTTTGGTGGCGTAATGCAGCATATGCAAGAGGATGGTTGGTTTACCGGTTACAATAATTACCAGTGGACGCCCGAGAACTGGAATCACTGGTTTGCGTATCTGCGAAATAATGAGTTTGTTTTGGAACGAGCTCAAAATAGGGGTTTTACTTTTTTGGAAGGCATTACTACAACCATGAAAGCATTGGCATTTGCGACGATGAGTGATATGTGGGGAGATGTTCCATATACTGAAGCGCTCAAGGCCAGGGATGAATCCGAAATTATTTTTCCTACTTTTGATTCTCAGGAAGTGGTATATAAAGGCGCTATCGAAGATTTTAAAAAATCAGCAAAACTGTTTGAACTTGGAGATGTGACAGGGAGCCCGGGTGGAGCTGATTTATACTTTCAGGGAAATATTCAGAATTGGCACCGATTTGCAAATTCATTGATAATGAGGTATGCGATGAGGGTTTCTGAGAAGTTACCTGAATTGGCAAAAAGAGAACTGGAAGCGGTTTATCAATCAGGTATATATATAAAGGATCATACTGAAGATGTCAAGCGCCCTTTTTACGACAGTGATCCCTGGCCCACCGCAGAGAGCACGAGTTCTTCGGGAAGTGGATTTCTCCGTCGGAAACCGTGTCAAACGTTAGTGGATGCACTGTACAAGTACAACGATCCGCGTTTATCGCTGTGGTTTGCTCCTGTGCATTGTAGATGGGTAGAAGATTATTCATTGGATAAGCCCAAGGATGAATTTATTCGAAAGAATGGAGTTTTGACAGATATATTATCTCTGACACACAAAGAATATTTATCAGAAATAGATCAGGGAAATGTATTTACCAGGCATTATAATCCTGATCTGT
>CALGAA010000167.1 GCA_937952445.1 uncultured Bacteroidota bacterium
CCGGATCCCCTTTGATTATATAGGGATCCACTCCATCCACAAAATTGTGGAACCTGGCATTTCTGGAAAGCCTTCCGGTCAGCGATCTGCTCACCCGATTGGCCTGAACGCCATTGAGATTCTCCCAGTACTGGTCATTGGATTCCCGACCAACGGTGTACGACACCCCGGCGGCAGCCATCAAATCACCCTCATAGGTAGCGTCGATGAACACTTTTCCTTCAAAAGTCCGGCCACCTTCCATTTCGATAGTCCGTATTACCCCGCCTTCCATCACGACACCATCCGTTCTGTTCAATCTCTGGTTGTACACCAAATCGATCGACTCCTCTGCCATCATCTGCTCATATACCGACAGAGCGGCAGAAGGTTCAAAGGTCCACATGGTGCTGTCGCCTACCGTGTTCCTACCCTGATACCGGCCGAAGTAATCGTCTTTGGTTTCGTACTTCCAATTCGCAGGATCATCGTAATAAAGTTTGATATTCCGGTAAAACTCCCGGGAAATACCCCCAATCGCATTTTTATTTCCAATGTCCGTGGCTCCCAATCCGCCCGTTGTTAATCCACCGATCCGATTGGTGGGTTCGATCAATACCACCGATTTACCCATGCGGGAACTTTGGATCGCCGCGGCAATCCCCGCAGAAGTACCGCCGTACACCACGACATCATATTTCTGGGCGTAGCCAAATAGGCCGATGGCCACAAACAAAACAATTATAACACTCTTTCTAATCACAGATTCTTTCATTTTTAGATTAATCAATACTTCGGATTCTGAACCATTTCATCGTTGGTATCCATTTCGATATACGGAATTGGCCACAGGTAGTCCCTGCCCGGATCAAATGTACGATTTTCCACCACTCTCATCTTGAAATCAGCGGGTTCACCTGGTGCCGCGATGGGAATGTCATCGTAATAAGCCGTGCCAAGTTCATCCACCCTGGGAGCTACGTCCGGGTATCCTTTTTTCATACGCCCCAACACTGGCAACCGCATCACGTTCTCAGCAATTCGCCACCTCCGGATATCAAACAACCGGAGACCTTCCCCCGCCAATTCGTATTTCCGCTCCCGGCGCACCGCATTGCGAAGCTCATTTTGATCCATGGTCGTGATAGGAGGCATATCCACAGAAGGTCGTTGGCGGACCTTGTTAATCGCTTCCAAAACGGATTCGTCGATATCTCCTGCCTCGATTTTGGCTTCGGCATAATTCAACAACACTTCCGCATACCTCATGATAATCGTATTGAGTTCGCTGTTGTTAATCGCATCCCGGTCCAGATTGTCAGCATATTTTCTCCATCCCACCCCAGTAAATGAGGCAAAGGCGTGAACAGCCTCCTGGTTGGTTACACGTGCCGGTGGTGAAACGTTGTAATTCCAGCACATCACGCTGTCCCCATGGGTCTCATATTGAAAACCCAGATACTCCGATCCCGAAACAGCCAGCGTATATCCCAGCCTTGGATCCCTGTTTTCATATGGATTTTTCGGATCAAACAACGGCGATTCATCGATCTGCAGTCCATCGGTACATTCCCAGGTGTCCGTTAACTGATAGGTTGGTTTTTTGTTGGTATGACCGAGGGCATTTCTGCTCCCATACAGTCGAAACATGGGATGAACCTGCGCATTTTCCAGGTATTGTACGGAAAATATGATTTCTTTGGAGTTCTCACCAGCGTACTGGAACAAATCCATATAGCTCGGATTTACAATATATTCAGTGCCTTCCATAGCCATCACCTGCTCCGCTGCATGAATAGCTTTATCCCAACGTTCGTTGAACAGAGCAACCCGCGACAATAAGGCCCAGGCTGCTCCCCGGGTGGCACGACCCAACGTAGGATTGTTCTCAGCCGGTAGTACAGGAGCACTTTCCTCCAATTCCTTGATGATAAAATCCACTACGGTGGACTTTGGATCTCGTGGAAAGTTTGAGTTGGAAAGAGAAAGCGTCGTGGTCACCAGGGGCACATCCCCATACAATTCGATCAGGTAATGGTAGTACAAGCTTCGCAAAAAACGCACCTCCGCTATGGCTTTTTCAATAACATCCGGGTTAATATTGTCCCTTCCCCGGTCGATATTTGTTAACACATAATTGCATTTGGCAATCGAGGAGTAAAAATCCCGCCACATCTGAATGATGTAATCCGTCCGGGAATCATGATCACTACGGCCTACGGCTTGCATGCCAGAACCATTCCGTTCAAATCCGATATCGGTAATGTGGTCAAAACCAAATTGGAAAGGCAATCCCTGGTAATTGGTCCACAAGCCAGTATAACAACCCGTAACAGCCATTTCGAGCTCTGTCTGGGTAGATAAAAATGTCCCGTCTGAAGGATTGTTTAAGGGTTGTCGATCCAGATAATCTTCGCACGACCACAATAACAACCCTGCATATACAAATGCTATATATATTTTAAATTCTTTCATTTCTCCTTTTTTTTAAAATCTGAAATCAAGTCCAAAACTGTACGTTTTCACCAGAGGATAAAAACCGCCATTACCCACAGGGGCTTCCACATCGTATCCATCCCAGAATTTGTCCAGCGTCAACAGATTCTGTCCGCTGAAATAAATTCGAAGCTTCTGGATTCGGAGGCTTTCCAAAACCGAACCCGGCAGGGAATAACCGAGTTGCACATTCTTGAGCCGGGCATAAGAAGCATCCTTCATCCAAAAACTGGACGTCTGCTCGTTATTGGTTTCGTTAAACGCAAACCTGGGAAAAGTAGCGTTGGGATCGTCGGGTGTACATCGATCTGTGTGTTGTTCCTGAACCGTACCCCCGAGATAAAAAGGCATAATTCCTTGTTGGCGCAACAAACCATTCGCTTTACCCACTCCCTGAATAAAGAGAGATAGATCAAAATTGTGGTAGCTTGCGTCAAAGTTTAACCCATACGTAAACCGGGGGATCGTCCCACCGATGATTTTAAAATCGTTGGCATTGATTACTCCATCGCCGTTTTGATCGACATATTTGATATCACCAGGACCAAATGCACCGTATTGGCCGGGGCCCATGTAATTACCTTCTGAATCATAATCCGATTCCTGGATTAGTCCAATGGCTTCCAGTCCATAAATGGAATGCATTTCATACCCTTCGTGATGGACCGTCAATCCTGTCGTATTTACTCCTTTCAGGTCCAAAACTTTATTGCGAACATCTGAAATATTGAACCCAATTTGATATTTAAAATCTTTCTCCCAGTCGCCATAGCTGAGTCCTGCTTCCCATCCCCTGTTTTCAACCTTACCGGCATTCTGATCAGGAGCTCCCAATCCTACGATCAGTGGGATGTCCAGGGCCAGTAAGATATCGTCTGTGACTTTGTAAAAATATTCAGCGACAAAATTAAGTTTGTTGAAAAGCGTCAAGTCCACACCCACGTTGGTTGCTGTTGTGGTTTCCCACGAAATCTCGGCATTGGCCAGGCTGGTCAACCCCGCACCATTCACGATTTGGTCTCCAAACACGTAGCTCAGACCAAGATTGATATCACTGGAAAACGGATACGTTCCGATCCGCTGGTTCCCCAGTTGACCCCAGGAGGCCCTCAATTTCAAGTGATCTATCACATCCCTCGCGTTGTCGAAAAAAGATTCTTCTGAAATCCTCCATCCAGCAGAAAACGAAGGGAAAACACCCCATCTTCTCCCTTTCACAAACCGGGAAGAACCATCAATCCGAATGTTGGATTCCAACAGGTAGCGCTCGTCAAAATTATAAGTTAACCGCCCAAAACCCGACTGAAGAGCCCATTCCGATGCGCCACCTGATGCTCTTTGATTTTCCTCTCCACCGGAACTCAATACAGGATAATCAGGGAAAGCGTAGTTCTCCCGGTATCCGGAAAAATTATCGTTTCGGTAATCTTCCTGCTGGTACCCTACCAACACGGATACATTATGTAGTCCGAAATTTTCCCGGGCAGTAATGGTACCGCGGAGGTTGTTTGTCAAACTTCGGCTGTGGCTTGTAGTCTGTGTACTCCGCTGAGGGGTCAGGTAGCTGGGTGCCCCATCAGCCGTATAGGTTTGGATGGCCTTGTTGAAAGCTGAAGCATTGCTCTGAGAAAAACTGGGAGAATAATACGCGTCGATGGTCAACCAGTCCTTGGGTTGGTAAATTACCCCGAGATTGAGGATTACTGAGGGCGATTCAATCGTCCGCAATCCTCCGTCCTGCGTGAATGCTATGGGGTTATCGCCGTTCCAACCCACACCCCAGGAACCATCAGA
>CALGAA010000168.1 GCA_937952445.1 uncultured Bacteroidota bacterium
ATTTTCTACGGTGAATATTTCCGGTCCGGTTCCCCAACCCGCTTTAAAAACCTTATCGCCCCAGGTGGGCAGCAATGCGATGTACATCCCCAGTTGGGCTGCCTGATCAATGATAAAATCCACGTGCTCGAAATACGCCGGATTGGGCGTGGCGGGATTTTCATAGATCAGAGGAACCTCACCATATGGATTGGGGGTTCTGAGTCCATCCAGCTCTGCCAGGGCCACCGCCTGAATTACATTGAATCCCTGGCTTTGCCGTTTTTTCAGATACCGGATAGCTTCTTCCCGATTGAGCCGGTGAAATAATTCCCACGCCGTATCTGCCAGCCAAAAAAAAGGCTTGCCGTCCACGGTAACCAGATAACGGCCATTTCGACTAACCTCCAAAGGTTGGACCAAACCCGTGAGGGGAAAGAGGAAGAATGCCAGAATTGCGATTAGAGCAGATCGAACCACCGGATGTTCATTTTGCTTATCAAAATACAAAATTTACGTAAAATTCCGCGGATTATGTTCGCCAATATTGCGAAATGCATAGATTCCGACCACGGCCAGACTTATCAGGGGAAGGATAAATGAAAATTTGACCTCCGGAATCCAGCCGAAAATGGCTACATCCGAAAAACCTGGACCTCCCCAATCGAGAATAGCACCCTGGAGAGGTGGCATCAATGCCCCTCCTACGATGGCCATCACAAGGCCCGCCGAACCTAATTTGGCTTCGTCTCCCATGCTGTGAAGCGCGATCCCATAAATGGTCGGAAACATCAACGACATAAATATACTGATGGCCACCAGCGAATACAATCCGGCGATCCCGGGGAGAAGAATAGCTCCCGCACAGGCCAGTACGCCGCCGATGGCAAAAAGCATCATCAGACGGGCACCGTCGATAAACCTCAATAGCCAGGTGCAAATCCATCGACCCGTCAAAAAAGATACCATGGCAGCCATATTGTACCAGGTAGCTGTCAATTGAGCGTCAGGCGGGCGGGATTCGTTCAAATGATCCACGTAATGGAAAATAAAGGTCCAGCACATGATTTGAGCCCCGACATAGAACCCCTGAGCGATGACTCCTTCATAATATTTTTTGTTATTCAGGAGAACGGAGAACGTCTTTCGAACCGACATTTTATCGTGCTCTTTGGAAAGCGGGAACTTTGTAAAAGTCACGACCAGAGCGATGATCAACACCAGAACTCCCAAAACGATATACGGTCCGCTAATGATATTGAGGTCGTTGGTACGTATAGCCGCTTTCTCCGCCGCATCCAAAACGGCATAAGCCTCAGGCGTGTAGTCGTCGGATCGGAGCAACTTGATGACGAAAAGCTGGGCGACCAACATGCCGAGGAGAGATCCCATCGGATTGAAAGCCTGGGCCAGATTCAGTCGTTGGGTGGCCGTTTCCTCATCCCCCATCGCCAGAATAAAGGGGTTGGCGGTTGTTTCCAGAAAGGCCAGTCCAAAGGTCAATATGTACAGAGAAAGAAGAAAGAAAGAATATTCTTCAAACCGGGCAGCAGGTATAAATAGAAAGGCACCCAGTGCGTACAAACCAAGACCGAGTATAATCCCTTTTTTATAACTAAATTGTCGGATAAACAGGGCCGCGGGGATAGCCATGGTTCCATATCCTCCGTAAAAGGCGAGTTGGACCAAAGCGGCCTCAAAATTGGAAAGCTCCGGCATCACCTTTTTAAATGCGGATACCATGGGATTGGTCATATCATTTGCAATGCCCCAGAGAAAGAACAGCGATGTGATGATGATAAAAGGAAACAGCAAATGGCGGGGCACAATGGGTTTTGGGCGGCTTGTTTTCATAGTGTCGTAAATATAGGAGATATTTACGTGAGATGGAAGGGGCTTTGGGGGCCTAAATCCAATTATTTTACCGCCTGAATTAAGCCATACGACCACAGATTTTTTTTGATTCCGGTGTACAGGTAATAGCACATTCGGGTATGGGCTTTTTCCGTTTCTCCAAATGGTTTACCGATCAAAGCCCGGTATTGATTGTACATCCATGCCGGATAATACAACATACGTAACCGTCGGATCGAAGGCCAAACGTACCGAGTCATATCCTCATGTTGGTATTGCGAATACCCCAGTTCCTTCAAATTTTCCAGGTGTTGTTCAGGAGTATCCAGTGAGCTGATTTTACACCCCTCAAACCCATAGGTATACAAATAATCGTGCTCCCGGGGAGTTAAAGTGGCTTTGGCTTGTAGTGTATCAGCCAGGACCAGACGACCACCCGGCTTTAAAATCCGGTAGGCTTCCTTCAAAAATGTCCGTTTGGATGGGGTATGACAAATACTTTCGATCCCGGTGACCACATCAAAGTAGTTATCCGGAAAGGAGGTGTTGTTGTAGTCCATAACCTCAAAATGGGTGCTGTCCGAAACCCCCGCTTCCCGGGAAAATTTGCGCGCCAATTCTACCTGCCCGGGAACGAGTGTAATGCCGTGGGCATCGCATTGATGTTCCGTGGCCAGGTATATACAAGTACCCCCAACCCCACACCCGGCATCCAAGGTTCGATCTCCGGGAGAAGCATTGGCACGGCGGGCGACTTCAACGTTGAGGTTGCGGAGTGCTTCAGAAAGGGATTTGGTTTCTGAAAACCAAAAACCCAGGTTGAGTTGTCGATTTTTTTCCAATCCCCAGGCATCCTTATATGCATTGAGGCTTTTATTATAATATTCTATGACGCCGTCTTGAAACATACCTACTTTATACGAATTGATTCAAGATTTATTTCTCATAGAATCCCGCCGGCCAGACATCGTTTGACCCATTAATGTCCGGTAAGATCTTTTCCGGATCGATGATAATGGACGTAACATTTTTATCTGTACGATGCATGTGGGTCCATTGGTCGCCCCGGTGCCAGATTTCTACCGGCAACCGAACGACTTCCGAAGTTTCATCGTCATAATTGATTTTCATCACAACCGGCATCGGAATTTCGCCATTACTCTGGAGGTTTAACAGGTAACCTCCCTGTACTTTTTGGGCATTGGTAATGCTCAGATCGATGTTGCCTGTCCCATAAAACCATCCTTTCCAAAACCAGTTCAAATCTTCTCCCGTGACATTTTCAATGGTGTTGAAAAAATCCCGGGGTTGGGGGTGCTTGTAGGCCCAGCGGTTGATATAGGCTTTGAATGCCGGATCAAATCGCTCGGGTCCGATAATGTATTCCCTCAACAAAAGCAGTCCAATCCCCGGCTTCCTGTACCCCGTCATGCCGAGATTCCGCAGATTGGTCACATCCGGGTAAGTGGTTATTGCTTCCCGTGTTTCACTGGTCAACCAACTAATGTAACGGCGGGTCTGATCCAGGGTGGCGGGATATTCGCCGTTGTTAAACGCTTTGGTCGCATAGTGATTGATGAAGGTGTTGAGTCCTTCGTCCAGCCATACATGCTTGCGTTCGTTGTTACCCACGATCATCGGGAACCAGTTGTGGCCAAATTCATGATTGGTAACGCCCCACAGGGATTGGCCCCGGGCCTGGTAGTGACAAAACGAAACCGCCGGGTACTCCATCCCGCCGACGTGGCAAGCTACATTGATGGCAGTGGAATAAGGATAGGGGTAATAGGTTTGATCATAAAATTCGACTGCTGCTTTTGTATACTCCGTCGATCGTCCCCACGCCTCGTACCCCGCGCTTTCCCGCGGATACACCGATTGAGCCAGGCCGGTCGTGCCATTTTCCAGATTGAGACGTGCCGCATCCCATACAAAAATGTTGGAAGTAGCAAAGGCCACATCCCGGGTATTTTCCATACGATAATGCCAGGTGACCGTGCCCGATGATTTGGGGCGGGTCATGCTGTAATTCCTGATTTCATCTTCCCCGATCAGGAAGATCGTTTCGTCGCTTTCCAGGGCCTGATCCCACCGATCCTGAAGAGTTTTACTCAGCACTTCATCGCGGTTGAGTAATTTTCCCGATCCCGCTACGATGTGGTCGTAAGGCACCGTAATCTTGTAATCAAAATCCCCGTACCCGAGATAAAATTCCCCGGCCCCCAGGTAAGGTCGTATGTTCCAACCTTCGATATCGTCAAATACCGCCACTTTGGGGTACCACTGTGCAATGGCGTAAATATATCCGTCGTTGGCTTTTAACCGACCCATCCGATCCATACCACTCTCCGGTACTTTGAATGAAAAATCCATGCTGATCGTGGCCCGGCCTCCATAAGCTGTGATAGGTTCGGCCAGAAAAATCTGCATACGCGTATCATCCACCAGATAATCCCTTGATTCGCTTCTTCTTCCGGAAACGGCTTTGACGTTACTCAATTTAAATCCGCCATCTACGTTTCCGGAATAACGGTTCCCCTGTACGGGTGTCGTAAGTGTGCCCCTGGAATCTGGTGTGAATCGGTTTTGTTCCAGGTGAAGCCACACAAATTCGAGATCCTCAGGGCTATTGTTGATGTATTCAATGGATACCGAGCCCGAAAATGTATGGTTTGTGGTGTCAAGCTGAACTTCAATTTGGTAATTTGCTTCGTTCTGCCAATACTTAGGCCCTGGTTTTCCGGAAGCAGTGCGGTATTCATTACCATGTCGCTCCATAAATTCACCGAAAATCGCGTCGTTGCGGAGCGGATTATTTTGACCGGACGAGATCGATACTGCAGTAAAAAATAAGACCAGCGTGGCGATTCCGGCTCTGATGTAACTTCCATGATGTGCGGTTGTATTTCTTCGATCTGTTAAAAACTGTCTTGAATTACCGCTATTAGCCGGCAGCATTCGAGAAATAAAAGCAAGTGAAAAAAACTGAAAAAACCGCATCATAGTTAATCGTGTTGTAATGTTGGATGAAAATTCAAATATAAGGATATCTTTTAATTGGACCGGTCCGGGAAGATGGTCGTTCTTTCGTGTCGGTAGGAGTACGACTGAAATGACTCAGAGTGATATTACCTTGAAACAGCGGAGGGGAAGAAAGTAAGATTTCGGTTCTCGACATTTGCAATCTTTTCTGTATTTTCAAATTTGGTGTGCATTTTTGCTTTTCGGAAGTGGAGGTTGTTGGATAAATACACCTGATAAGGTAAAGTTGCATAAATATTTGAGGTGATGCATCATTTAAACCGCTGGTTATATATCATAATAGCTCTATTTGGAGCATCCGGAGTTTATAGCCAAATCCAGTTGCCCCCATTTTTTACGGACAATATGGTGTTGCAACGGGAGAAGCCTATCAATATTTGGGGTAAGGGAGTGCCGGGGATGGAAGTGGTTGTAGAATTTGGCGGTCATCCCCTATCGACGCTGGTCAAGGTGGATTCCTCCTGGAGCGTGACTTTTCCGGGTCAAAAGGTTAGCGAGGAGCTGCGAACGTTGAAAATTTCCTCTGGCAATGAATCACTTGAACTGCACAATATCGTATTGGGGGATATATGGTTGTGTCTGGGGCAAAGCAATATGGAATGGCCAATGAGCAATGAGATGCATTGGCCTGAGGAGAGAAAGGAGGTCGATCAATCAAAAGTTCGCATTCTCAATGCCGTTCCGGCCGGACGGAATATTTACGGAGAGCCTTATTCCGACTCTTTGGTCAGTCGGCTTACCGTCGATCGATTTTATCAGTGGAGCCCCTGGACAACCAGCGATATCCAATCGGTTGCATCCTTTAGCGCAGTGGGGTATTATTTCGGAAAAACACTGGTTCAACATACCGGAATACCTATGGGTATGATCAATCTATCTATCGGAGGCGCACCGGCAGAATCCTTTATCCGTCGCGAAGCTTTGGACCGCAATGAATCCTTTGCTCCCAAGGTGAGAGGTGATTGGTTGTCAAATGAGGCCCTGCCCGATTGGGTACGGGAGCGGGGATATCAAAATGTCGGTTCTTCGCCCGATGTCCCGAGGGATGCTTTGGGAAAGAATCATGGATACAAGCCCGGCATGGCCTACGAAAGTGGAATAAAACCTCTTCTTCCGTTTCCAATTGCGGGAATTCTTTGGTACCAGGGGGAAAGCAATGCCCAGGAAAGGGAACGGGTGATGGAATACGGTGATCTGATAAAAGTCATGGTAGAGGATTATCGAACATCGTGGAATCAACCAGAAATGCCCTTTTATTGGGTGCAATTATCGTCGATTGATACGATCGAATACAATTCACAACTTTGGCCTGAATTCCGTGATGAACAGCGGAAAATGCTGGACGCTATCCCATATGGGGGTATGGCTGTAACCTGTGATATTGGAAATAAAACCGATGTTCATCCCCGAAATAAAAAAGACGTAGGCTTCCGATTGGCCCGATGGGCACTACATAATATGTATCACAAAAAAGATATCATTCCTTCCGGGCCATTGCCGTTGGAAGCCCGGTATTCGGAAGGAAAAGTAACCATTCACTTTCGGTATGCTTCCGATTCACTCCGGACGTCGGATGGTCAAGCGGTCCGGGGGTTTTCACTGGATGGTAAATCACAGATTCCCGCTGTAATTGTTCAAAATACAGTGGAAATTCCGGTGCGTCGTAAACCCGACTCGATTTATTATGGTTGGGCCCCGTACACCGATGCCAATCTGGTCAATGCCGCTGATTTACCAACTTCTACCTTTCGAATGAAAGTGGAATAAGATTTACCCCAACTGAATCAGGTGGCAATTTTCAATGTGTATCAAATGGTGGTGGGAGTATTGTTATTCCCTACCTTTTACCACCCTGCCTCCTTTACATCACCCGTCGACCGACATAGAATCATCGATGCGCAGTGTTGATCTCGTCCAATACGGACTGACCCGGGCACAATACACCAGCGTCCAATTGGTTAAGAGGCGTATCGGAAGTTTCCAGCATTGAATGCAGATCTTTTGTTTTGGCGTCAATGTAAAGCAGTCCCGTCAGGATTTCCCCATTTGCCCTGGCTTGCTGGACTTTTTCCATGGCGGATCGACGATCGGTGGGATTCCAATCCGGATTGAGTTTATTGAGTAAGATCTGAGATCCGTCGTGCAAAGTCACAGACTTTTGAGTTCCGGCGGGGTAATCCACGGCGATTTCTTCTTTGATGGGTACAAAATCAAATTCTGAGGTCACCTCGATGTGATCCCGGACGTAGTCGTAGGCCTTGGTTGACCCTTTGTTGTTGTTAAAAGTCACGCAAGGAGATATCACATCGATAAACGCAAATCCCGGATGCGCCATCGCTGCTTTAATCAATGGGACCAATTGGGTTTTATCCCCGGAAAAACTCCTTGCCACAAAAGTTGCCCCCATTTCGAGGGCCAGACTGACCATGTCGATCGGCGAAAACTCATTTAATGATCCGCCTTTGCTTAGTGAACCGATGTCTGCGGTAGCGGAATCCTGTCCCTTGGTCAGACCATAGCACCCATTATTCATCATGATGTACACCATGTTGAGGTTTCGGCGGTTGACATGAACGAATTGCCCAATCCCTATCGATGCTGAATCCCCATCACCTGAGACCCCCAGGTAAATCAGATCTTTATTGGCCATATTAGCACCCGTTGCGACCGAGGGCATCCGTCCATGGACGGTGTTAAATCCATGCGAGTTGTTCAGATAGTACGCCGGTGCCTTTGACGAGCATCCAATTCCCGATAATTTGACGACTTTATGGGGTTCGATGTTCATTTCAAAACAAGCGGCTACGATGGAGGCGTTGATGCTGTCGTGCCCGCACCCGGCACAGAGGGTCGAAATTCGTCCTTCGTAATCTGCTTTATAGAATCCCGCTTTATTCTTTGTACTCGTTGGGTGACGAAAGGTAGGTTTTACAAAACTCATAGCGCATGTGATTTTTGGTGGTTATCGACTGTGTTCGCAGAGCTGTTCGTTCCGGGATGGTATCGGTTCAGCTGGCGGAGGATCGCATCCGCTGTGATAGGCATCCCGTCGTAATTGAGTATAGATTTTATTTTGGCCGGGTCAATACCCAGCTCCAGAATGAGCAATGATCTGCATTGGGCATCCCGGTTTTGCTCGATCACATACACCGTCGAATGGGAATCGATAAACGATTTTACCTCCTCCTGAAATGGAAACGCTTTCAACCGTAGGGCATCGATGGGCTGACCATCGTTGGTAAGTATATCCATGACTTCCAGTGCTGCATACGTTGTCGTTCCGTAGAAGATGATCGCTTCATTACTACGGTTTTCCTCCTGGTAATATTCCGGTCGGGGAACCAGTCCTTTGGCGGTATTGAATTTGCGAATCAACCGATCGATTTCCCCGGCATGCACGACGCCGTCCTCGGTGTATCGACCGTATGGATCGTGAGAGGTTCCCCTGGACAGAATGGCTCCTTTGGATGGGTGTGTGCCCGGAATTACCCGGTAGCCAATCCCATCGCCATCCACGTCTTTAAAACGGCCGTAATCTTCTACTGCTTCCAGTTCTTCCTGGTTCAGGACTTTGCCCCGGTTGTACTGGCGGTTGTTATCCCAGGTCAACGGATCCGTCATATGGATGTTCATCCCCAGATCGAGATCAGACATCAAAAATACCACGGTCTGGAGTTGGTCGGCGAGGTCAAACGCCAATGCGGTAAATTCAAAACATTCTGTAGGATTCGCCGGAATCAGCAACACGTGTTTGGTATCTCCATGAGATGCATAGGCACAAGGTAAAATATCCGATTGTTGAGTTCTGGTGGGCATTCCTGTTGAAGGTCCGCCCCGTTGCACGTCGACTACGACCATCGGTACCTCCGCGAAGTAGGCCAGTCCGATAAATTCATTCATCAGCGAAATGCCGGCCCCACTGGTAGCCGTAAAACCTCGTGCTCCGTTCCAATTAGCTCCCATCGCCATTCCAAAGGCCGCTAATTCATCCTCAGCTTGAATGATGGCAAAATTGTTTTTACCCGTATGCGGGTCCTTCCGGTATTTTTTGGCAAAGGTTTCGAAGCTTTTGGCTACAGAAGTCGAGGGGGTGATCGGGTACCACGCGAGGACAGTCGCACCGCCATAAACGGCACCCAACCCGGTCGCTGCATTTCCGTCCATCATGATTTTGTCCCCCGTAGCCGTGCTGTGTTCCAGACGAACATCGAGCGGATAATCGAGGTTTTCGCGTACCCAGTTTGCTCCCAGATCCAGCGCCTTGAAATTGGGGGGAATGAGTTTGGGCTTTTTCTCAAATTGCTCGCTGATGATCGATTTGACCACGTCGAGATCCAGGTCAATCAGCACAGCCAGGGCCCCGATGTAAATAATGTTTTTGAACAACTGCTGTAGCCTCGGAATCTCGTAGTTGTCGATGCTGAGTTGCATCATGGGAATCCCAATCATGTGGATGTCTTCCCGGATCATATCATCGTGCAGCCTACGCGTGCTATCGTAAACAAAATAGCCGCCTTGTCGTACGGATGCGATATCGTTGCGCATACTTTCAGGGTTGACACCCACCAAAATGTCGATGCCGTCCCGGCGTCCTAAATATCCCTGACCACTGATCCGGACTTCGTACCAGGTGGGCAATCCCTGAATGTTGGATGGGAAAATATTTTTGGGTGAAACCGGGATCCCCATACGGAATACAGCCTTTGAAAAAACTTCATTGGCACTGGATGAACCGGTTCCATTGACATTGGCAAACCGAACTACCATGTCATTCACTCGAATCTTTTCACTCATGATTTATTCTATAAGATTTTGCTAGCTTTTGTTACTCCGTACAGATATTTTTGCATATCCCACGCTGCTGTAGGGCATCGTTCAGCACACAACCCACAGTGCAGGCAGACGTCTTCATCTTTGATCATTACGCGAAGTGTAGGCAATGTTTCGGAAACATAGAGGTCCTGGTCCAAATTCAGGGCCGGGGCTGTCAATCGTTGTCGCAAATCATCTTCTTCCCCATTGGTCGTGAAGGTTATACATGAAGTAGGGCAGACGTCCACGCAGGCATCACATTCGATGCATTGATCGTACGAAAATACGGTTTGGATATCGCAATTGAGGCAACGTTGAGCTTCTTTAAAGCCGGTCGGGGTATCAAAACCCAGTTCGACTTCTACTTTCCGGTCGGAGAGGGCGATCACCTTGTCCTCGTATGGAACAGCAAACCGTTCATCATCCACCACCATATTGTCGTACATCCATTCGTGGATGCCCATTTTTTGTTTGACCAAATTGGTTTTTGGGGCAAGCCTGGCGTTTACATCGATCCCCTGGCAAAAATGGTGGATTGAAATTGCAGCCTGATGTCCGTGGGCAGCGGCCGTGATAATGTTTTCGGGGCCAAAAGCGGCATCTCCGCCAAAGAACACCTTAGGTAGGGTGGATTGAAAAGTCACCTCGTCGATGACGGGGACGTCCCATTTTCCAAATTCGATGCCCAGATCCCGCTCGATCCACGGAAAAGCGTTGTCTTGTCCGATGGCGATGATGACATCATCGGCTTCTATAAATGTATCCGGTTCTCCGGTGGGGATCAGGTGTCGTTTTCCGTTTTCATCATATTCAGCACGTACGTGGCCAAACCACATTCCTTTCAATTGGCCATTCTCCACCACGAAGGATTTCGGAGGCATGTTATTGAGGATGGGCACGTCTTCCCCCTGAGCGTCTTCAATTTCCCATGGGGAAGCTTTCATATCCTGGAATGGGCTTCGGACAACCACACTCACTTTTTCTCCTCCCAGTCTCCTGGCCGTACGACAGCAATCCATGGCGGTATTACCTCCTCCCAGGATGATGACATTCTTTCCGATTTTGTCCCGGTGTTCAAATGCCACACTAGCCAGGAAATTAATCCCGATGTGGACATTGGCATCGGCTTCCTCACGACCGGGTAAGTTGAGATCACGGCCTTTAGGCGCACCTGTACCTACGAAAACGGCATCGTAGTCCGCATCGAGGATTTCTTTCATGCTGTCCACGTAGTGGTTGTAATGGGTGTGTATACCCATGTCCGTGATGTAATTTACTTCTTCATCCAGCACGCTTTCGGGTAAGCGGAATGATGGAATCTGGGTGCGCATCATCCCCCCGCCTTTGTGCCATTCATCAAACAAATGGATCTCATAGCCGAGCGGTGCCAGATCCCGGGCCACCGTCAGCGAGGCTGGTCCTCCGCCAATCAGGGCGATTTTTTTTCCGTTTTTCACTTCCGGTATTTTGGGCATGAGGGATTTGACCTCCCCTTTATGGTCTGCTGCGACCCGTTTGAGTCGGCAGATGGCTACCGGTTCTTCATCTTCCAGCCGTCCCCTCCGACAGGCCGGTTCGCAAGGACGGTCACACGTACGCCCGAGTACACCCGGAAATACATTGGATTCCCAGTTGACCATATACGCCTCCGTATATTTTTTGTTGGCGATCAACCGAATGTATTCAGGGACAGGGGTATGTGCAGGGCAAGCATACTGACAATCTATCACCTTGTGAAAATATTCGGGATCTTGAATATTTGTGGGTTTCAAAACTTCAATTCTTATTTTACGATTATCTGCTATTTCCTATGGTGTTGTTTAAAAAACGTGGTTAAATATAGGTAAAATTGAATAGGACGCAAGGAATTTGATGGTAAAAGATGTAAAAACGTAAAGCGCCGGTATCGTACACGGTGGTTGATCCTGCTCCCCTTTTTATGTAGCACATCGCGCTCTTTTAAATTCGGCCCCGAAGAACTTTCAAAATTTCTTCGCGGTCGTAGAAGTAATACCCTATCAAGGGGAGGATGAAGAACAAAACCCGCATCCACTGCATGGCACCGTGATCCCACGATTGGTTGTGCCACGCGAATTCGTAAAGCCCATACGTGCCCAGAGTCAGGACCATAATGAGAGCGATTTTGGACCATTCCATTCGAAAAGCATAATACCTGGATCCGATTCCGTAGCACAAAACGGTCATTATAAAATAACACACGAGAGTAGTCCAGGCGGAAGCCATATAGCCCATCGTACGGATCAGCAATACGTTGCCCAGTACTGTGATTACTACCCCGACCAGTGATATGTACATCCCATATTTGGTTTTGTCGAGGAGTTTGTACCACACGCTGAGGTTGTAGTACAAGCCCAAAAGTATATTGGCGAGCAAAATCACTACGGTGACAAAATACCCTTCGGCATAGGTCGGGTCCTGTAGAAAAAGGTGTTGGAGCCAGGGAAGCGCAAGACTGACAGCCAGAAATCCAAACGAGGATACGATGGTATAATAGGTCGCGATTTTTCCGTATAATATATTGGAATCCCGCCGGCTGTATTGTTGGAAGAAAAAGGGTTCGGCGGCGTACCGGAAAGCCTGGGTAAAAAGCGCGATAAACATTGCAATTTTATAATTCCCCGAATAGATTCCCACCTGGCGGGATGTTTCTTCCTGCCCATAGGGCAGCAGGTTTTGCAAGAACATACGATCCAGCATTTCATTGACAATGCCAGCCAAACCAACGATCAGCAGGGGCAAGGAATACACCACCATCTGCCGGATCATTTGTACGTCGAAATTTTTCCAAAAAGCCGTCCATTGCGGCAGCAGAAACACAAAAGCCATACCGCTGGAGATTACATTGGCACCGATGAGATAGGAAAGATGGTTTTCCGGAGAATAGATGGTGGATATCCAGAGGGCTCCCTGATCCATCAGCCACGGGCAAAAAAGAAAAAAGAAGCAAACGATGGCCACGTTGGTCAATATCATGGCGATCTTGATGAGCGCAAACCGGCGGGGGCGATTGGAAAGTCTCAACTGACAAAAAGGGATTTCGTTGATCGCATCGAAAAACAGGATGACCGCCAACATGGGTATGTAGATGCGGTAACCGTCCGCGAGATTGAGGATCGAGACGATCTGATCTGGAAGGAGAAATAATAAGATGCTCAGCACGATCGATGTACTGTAAATGACCATCAATGCGCTGCTGTAAGCTTTGTTTTCCTGACCTTCGCGGCTGCCGAAACGAAAATACGCTGTTTCCAGGCGCAGGGTATAGAAGACGAAAAGGATCCCGACCATGGAATAGAGGGTGGAATAGCCCCCAAATACGGCCACAGGTAAGACGGATGTGATCACGGGTAGCAATAATATATTGATCACGCGTCCTACGATGCTGCTCAATCCGTACCATACGGTATCGCCTGCCAATCGCCTTATATTGGCCATATTATCGGTTTAAATTTCGCTGTGAATATACTATTATTGAAGACTTCCAGGTTATGACTGCTGCTCAGACTAATTTATTGCATTGTCTTTAGTCTTATATTAACAAAACAAATTATTGGCGGAAAGGTGTACATTTGCGCTGTAAATACAAAATAGAATGTTAGATTTTGAACTGCTGAAAAAGATATCAGAATGCCCGGGCCCTCCGGGTTTTGAGCAGCCGATCCGGGAATTGATCCAGCAGGAGCTGGAAGGAGTAGTGGATCACATGTGGACAGATTCCATGGGAAGTGTGATTGCACGACTTCAGGGCAAGGAGGAGGATTCGGTCATGGTTGCAGCGCATATGGATGAGATCGGATTCATCGTTACGCACATTGATGATCAGGGTTTTATCCGGTTTCATACCCTGGGCGGATTCGACCCCAAGACGCTCACTTCTCAGCGGGTAATCATTCATGGAAGAGAGGACGTGATTGGGATTATGGGGACCAAGCCCATTCACATTATGAACCCCGAGGATCGGAAAAAAGCGCCCCGGATCGAAGACTATTTTATCGATACAGGATACCCGGTAGCCCGGGTGCGCGAATTGATATCGATCGGTGATCCAATCACCCGCGAACGTTCCTTGATTCGGATGGGCGATTGTTTTAATGGAAAATCGTTGGACAACCGGATTTCCGTGTATATTTTGATCGCGGCTTTGCGGCAGCTGGCCGGAGCCGAATTGCCTTATGCTGTGGATGCGGTGTTCACCGTTCAGGAAGAAGTAGGGCTTCGCGGTGCAATCAACGCTGCCGGACACATCAATCCTCGATTTGGGATCAATCTCGATGTCACCATCGCGTACGATGTTCCCGGTGCCCAGCCACATGAAATGGTGACTCAGCTGGGGAAGGGGACCGCTATTAAAATCATGGACGGCAGCGCCATTTCCGATTATCGGATGGTGAAATATTTACAATCGCAGGCCGCAAATCACCACATACCCTGGCAACCCGAAATTTTACCCGCAGGTGGAACAGACACAGCAGGGATTCAGAAGTATGGAAAAAATGGTGCGATTGCGGGGGGATTGTCCATTCCTTTGCGAAATATGCATCAGGTGATCGAAACCGTACACGCAACGGATGTACAGGCAACGATTGATTTGCTCGTGGCCGGGATCAAAGGACTGGGGGAATACGATTGGGCTTTCACATAGTTTTCTGACGGTTTTGCAATAGACCGGGTTTTCTTCCCAAGATCCTGGTTTATATCAAATGATCAAGACCTGGTATGATATGAATTTAATGGCTGACGCACCTGGCTACCAAATCCCTCGTGAAGATTTGGTTTAGATTCAGCTTCATACCTTCTGCAGGTTTAACACCATGTTTTTAGGAGGATCCTTTTGATCTCATAAGATGTTTTGTACATTACAAAATATCGCAAATCGTCATATTGCTCACATTTAAAATGGAAACCATGAAGTATTGGAAAGAATCCGATAACAGCCTCAAAGCAACATTTACATTTGATGATTTTAGCCAGGCATTTGGTTTTATGACGCAGGTGGCCATCGTAGCAGAAAAACAAAATCATCATCCCAATTGGTCCAATGTCTATAATAAGGTAGAGTTTACCCTTTCGACGCATGACGCTGGCGATGTCGTGACGGAGAAGGATCATAAATTAGCCGGATCCATCAACGAAATTTTTGGTAAAATAGCGGTGGGTAACAGAAAGCTCAAATCCAAAGCCTGACGCTTTCGGATTGATTAATAATCTTTGTAAGCCAGCGTGCACAAACTGCACCGGCAGCCGGGATAGGCATCATTCAGCGTTCGGGCCATTTCCGCGAGTGTGACCCCGCTCGTGACCACGTCGTCTACCAGCAAAAAATGGAGTGTCGGATCTGGACTGACAAGGGAATCAACCCGGCGGGCTTTAAATGCATTTTTCATATTCTCGATGCGCTCTTTTTTGTTGAGCGTGGTTTGAGAACGGGTTCTTTTTACCCGGCGAAGGATCGATTCCATCACCGGAATATCTGTGGCATAGGAAATTCCGCGTGCGTAATCCAGGCTCTGATTGTACCCCCTTTGGATTTCCTTCTTCCAGTGTAAAGGGGTGGGGACGATGGCTGAAATGTGGTGAGAAGCCAGCATAGGAGCTATAATCCGGCCGTAATCCTCCCCTTCGATTCGTCCGATATACCGGAGGTTTTGATATTTCAATCCATAAATCAGATTGGCCACACGCCGGCTGTGGTTGGGGAACCGATATTTCGAAAAAACCAGTCGGAAGGGAAATTCGGTGTTCACCCGTTTTCGCAGCGGATGATTGGTCATCAAATGGGTATCGCTGACCACCAATTCTTCATGGCAAATCGGACAAAAGATTTCGTGTTTGGAATATTGTAAGGTTTCACCGCAGCCCAGGCAGGTAGAGGGGAAAAAGACATCCCAGAAAAATTCGCCCATCGCCGTGCCGGAGAAAACCATCACACATTAATACTGAATTTTAAAATCTGGCCACGTCGGTTGACGATAAATTCCATAGCGCTGTTTTCGGAGCCATCCAATTCTCTTAAAAAGTCACTTATTCTGGCCATTTCATACGAATTGACAGCGATGATGATGTCGCCTTTTTCAAAACCGGCTCGGTCTGCAGGGCTTCCCGAATCCACATTGGCCACGATCAATCCGTGTTTGACTGGCAAATTGTAATATTCGATCACCTCCCTGGTCAATTCTTCCAGCTCAAATCCGAGGTAGGGGCGGCTGGACATATCCTGGGTTTTGACCTGGGGCGCGCGGCCCTGAATAATATCGTCGATCACCTGCC
>CALGAA010000169.1 GCA_937952445.1 uncultured Bacteroidota bacterium
GGGGTATTGAGAAAGAGGAAGATGTGAACCAGTGCCTGAGTTCTCTGGATTGGTAGATCGGCGGTGGTTAACCTGTACTATATCCAGAGCCCTGATGTGAGAAAGAGCTTAGAGCTTAGAAGAGAAAAGTGCGGTGTTTTTGACCGGGATGGGGAGCCTGATTGTCGGAGCCTGGACTTGAATTTATATGGGAAGATTTTAGAGGTTTGGGTTAGGGGGCAGGGTGTGAACTCGTGCCTGGGTTTTCTGGATTCAAAGCCTTGTTTTGTGGTTGTTTTGATAACGATGTTGGCTGAGTCCTGAAAGGACGATGATGTTACAGCGATGGGTTTCAACCCATCGAAGGGTATCAATACAGGTACTGAGTCCTGAAAGGACGATGGAAATAGAACACCAAAACGCTGCATTCCCTTTCATCTTGGGAAAACTGCAAAACCTTTCCCTTTTTAGCTGACGTTGAGTGGTATAATGCATCAAATGCAAAGTTATGGCAAATACATGCAAATATCTTTGTATGAATATCAACTAAATTGTTGGTTATTGTATTAAATGTCAGAGGTTTATCAGATTACGAGTAGACCCCAAATAAGAACCATGAGAGGCATCAGAAGATCAAGACCAGGTATGATATGAATTTAGTGGCTGGTGCAATTGGATTAGTCCGACTTGGGGCAACCAATTCGTTAAGGCGAATTCCGCCACGCTTGATTCGCGTTTGAGTCCTGGTCGCGGTTACGTCCCGGATGTTTGGGGTCTGGGCTGTTTGGTGGGTGCGTCCTTTATTGTATTTAGAGATATTTATCTGGACATTCTGCCTTTTTCTCGATTTTGGTTTTGTTCGCTGGTTTAAGAGAGTTGGATAAACTTGCATTCATCAACGTAGGCCCAGTTCATCGATCAACTCTTGCGCAGCGGCCCGGCCGGCACGGTTTGCTCCAATCGTGGAGGCCGATGGCCCATACCCAATCAGATGAATCCGGGGATCCTTCGCGACCTGAGTGGCCAATCGTCCGGTCATTTTGATGCCTCCATGTTCATTTTTCAAATCCAGCGGTGCCAGGTGATCGAGCGATGCCCGAAAACCCGTATTCCAAAAAATAACATCAGCTTTGATGTGCTCCCCGTTTTCCCAGCGGACCCCATCCTCCGTGATTTCGTCAAACATGGGCTTTCGATCCAGGACACCCCGTCGTTGCATATCCCGTATGGCAGGAGTCAGCGGAAGCCCCGTTACCGAAACTACCGACAGCGGCGGTAACCCTTTTCGAACCCGTTCATCTACCAACGCCACCGCTTCCCTACCCCGGTCAGGTGTAAATTCATAATCCCGGAACTCCGGCGGACGACGCGTCACCCAGGTCGTCGTAGTAACGCGGGATATCTCATCCAGCATCTGGATCGCCGATATGCCCGCTCCTACTATGATGACATGCTTCCCTTTGAATTCCTCAGCATTTTCGTACTCTCCCGTGTGCAACTGGCGGCCTTTAAATCGATCCCATCCCGGATACTTTGGACAACTCGGGGTTTTCCACGATCCCGTGGCATTGATCAGACCCCGGCTACTGAAGTTGGGTCCGTTGGTTCGGATCAGAAAACGGCCGTGGCTTTCGACGACTTCCTCCACCCGCACAGGCCGGATTACGGGCAACCCAAATTCCTTTTCATATTGGCCATAGTATTCCGGAACCGCCTCGTTGGCCCGCACCTTCATTTTATCCGGGGAGGTGACACGGGTAAATTTCATGCCTGGTAAGTCGTGTATGCCGTTCACCACACTCAGGGTCAGAGAATCCCATCGATGTTGCCACGCCCCACCAGGCCCGGATTCATCATCCAACACCACGTAGTCATCTCCCGGCCTAATCCCCATTCTCTGAAGGTGATAGGCCGCGGATAATCCGGCCTGACCGGCCCCGATGACGACGATATCGACCTTGTAATACACTCGGGGAGAAGGCGCCTCCCCTTCAACTGATTTCGAATGATCCATATGACTTACAATATACAGAGAAAAATGATCTCTGGCAATCGCATTGGCTCGTTATAGCCATGCTTATGCCCTCATCTGCGAGAAACCATCTGCCCCCATCTGCGAGAATATGATCTGCGCTCATCTGCGAGAACCCCTATCTGCGAGAACCCCATCTGCGACCATCTGCGAGAACATGATCTGCGCTCATATGCGAGTACATGATCTGCGACCATCTGCGAGAACCCCATCCGCGCTCATATGCGAGTACATGATCTGCGCTCATCTGCGAGAACCCCATCCGCGCCCATCCGCGAGAATTGATCTGCGCTCATCTGCGAGAACATGATCTACGCTCATCTGCGAGAACCCCATCTGCGCCCATCTGCGAGAACCCCTCCTCGTTCGCTGCCTACCTAATACATAAAGCTACCTGCAGGTACTAATTTAGTGACCGGTGCACTAAGCTTGCAAATCCTTTTATCTATATTTACCCTATGGAATCAATCAAACACGGGGACATCCTCGAGATCACCTCCGATGGACTTTTAATCGCAAATGCCAGCGATGCCCTCGACCTTTTAGGCAGCACCTACTTTCAGGGCTACGACAAAATGATTCTCCATCAGAAGAATATAACGCCTGATTTTTTTGACCTGCAAAACGGTATGGCAGGCGAAATCCTTCAGAAATTTTCCAACTACCGCATGCGATTGGCGATCGTAGGTGATTTTTCCGATATTCCAAAGAGGAGCTTGCGGGATTTCATATTCGAAAGCAACAAAGGGGGGAGGATCAATTTTGTGGCGACGGTAAAGGAAGCTTTGGAACGGCTGATGTAGTGGATCCTGATAGCTGTATATAAATCACGCGACTGTTGTTTTACCCACCCACAGAACTATAAAAAGGAGCTGAATATACCGGTTTTCTTTTTGCACCATCCTACATTCGCTCGACTTCCACCGTCATGAAGGTTCATACACCTCCAGAGCAGCTTTGAGCTCGGCAACGAAAGCCTCACGCACGGAGGCGGGTTCGATGATTTCGACATTTTTTCCAAAACTCCTGAGAACGCTGTACAGTTCATAATTGGGTTTGACCATGATTTGGATCAGCGTGTCCGTTCCGGATTTTCGTTTCTTCTGGCTGGGATGCAGGGGCTTGGTCAACACGTACGGCAGGCTCTCCGGAGAAAACCGCAGTACGATTTTTTCCGGCCGAACATCGCGTTGATGGGTGACCCCGATTATATCGTAGAAATGGTCTTCAAAATCGATGGTCGATGGAATGAATTTGTCCGATTTGGTTTCCATGGATTGGATGCGATCCAAGGCCAGATTCCAGATGATATCCGGTTCCTTTTCGTTGCGACCGATTAAAAACCACCGCTGGTTGTATTGCTTAAGGTAGTAGGGGTGAAAGGTATACGTGTATCTGGAACCCGCAAAATCGCGGTACTTCACCCGGAGGACCTGTTGGTGGGTAATCGCCTGAAAGGCTGCGGTAAAAAATTGCAGGCCCTGCAGATCCGGATTGTGATCAATCCCGATCACGGGTTTTCCCTGGTACTCCTTCCCCGCTATCCAGTGGTTGTTGGCCCGCAGGGAATCCAGCCAATGGCCGAATGGAAAATTGGACAAACGTTCGAGGCCGTGCAGGATTTGCTGCAATTCCGTCAATTGCTGGGAAGTCATCGGACTGTTTCGAATGGAGAAATTCGGGTCTTTGTACCGGTAATGGGCTTTGCGGTTGATGATTTTCTTTTCAATTTCGGCATTGTACAGGTCCGGATGCTGGAGACGGTTCAAATCTTCGTACAGCGTGCGGCGGGAAATCGGCTCGAGGCCAGCTTCCCGGACCAGGTAATCGTTGACTTTTTCGAGAAGATCGTCCACGGAATGCCATTTGACCATATTGGACAAGCATTCATCCAGGATTTGGGCTCGGGTTTGTTGGTTTTTATTGATGGGCATGCACTTTTACTTTTGTTTCAGGTGGAGTTTAAGGGGTTTTAACTCTATTTTTCAACAATAGAAAATCACAAAGGTTTCTCTTACTGACTCTTACCATTATACAATTCTGTAATATCTTAATTTTTTTCTTTGTGCAATTCGTTCCGGAATAATTTTTTAAAAAATATCTTATGGAAGGTCCACCCAGATTAAAGCTGTCGAGCTATCAGGGTTCTGATAACCTCTGAAAGAATTTACAAAAAAGGCCATTCCGCCGGGATAACACCATGTGAACTAAGGAGGTGGCAGAATGGCCGTGGATCACATTCAGTGCCG